>QNBQ01000262.1 GCA_003645735.1 Candidatus Poribacteria bacterium | reverse complement strand
ATCTTATGCTTGTCCTCGAGATAGCAGTTCTCGAAGATCACCTTGACTATCTTCCCCCTCTCGTGAGCCAGATCGACCACCGCCTTGATGTCCGATCTGACGTAACCCCAATCCTCGCTCAGGACCTTCCCGATGTTGACGACCATGTCCAGCTCCTCGGCGCCGTCGTCCAGCGCCTGCTTCGCCTCGGCGACCTTGACCCCGGTCGTGTGGCTCCCGTGGGGGAAGCCGACCGTGGTCGAGGGCTTTACGCCGCTTCCCTCAAGTAACTCGGCGCATCTCCTCAGGTAATACGGCTTGATGCAAACGGTCGCCACGCCGTATTCGACCGCCATCCTACATCCCCTCTCCAGCTCCTCGTCCGTCAGCCTGGGGTGTAGCAACGAGTAATCGATCATCTTGGCGATCTCCTCATAGGTGAACTCCATCGCCGCTCACCTCCCTCCTCCCGTCGTCGCCCGAAGGATAACACGCCTGGTCCAGGAGGTCAAGCTCGGGTGGATCATATCCCGTTTGACCTCCGGCGTAAGGCGGTTTATACTAACTCCGGAGGCGATCACGATCAGAGGGGGGATGATATGCGGCTTAGGTTGGATATCGTGGGGATTTCGATTTTCCTGCTCATCGCCTTGGGCGTCTTCGTGGGGGGATTGATAAGCTACATCGGCTCTTCGAAGCCTCCCTTTGAGGGGCCTGAAAGCCGAGATAAGATCTCCCATCCTCCCCTCTCCCGGGAGGGAGATATCCCCAAGGGGCGGTTTACGGGTGTTTCGCTAGACGGGCGCGAGGAGATGGCCCCGGATAAGCGACCGGCCCCTCCGGAGGAGGTGGCCGGCGAAGCCAGGGGAACAGCTGACGAGAAACCGGAGGGGCGGGAAGCCGAAATAGTTGTCGAGGAGCTTGTCTCCGAGGAGGCGGAGGGGCGCCCGGAATCCCCCGAGGAGATCGAGGAGGAGATAAGGAGCGTCATCTTCGACAGGTTCGTCGCCGGCTACGTCGAGGGGGATATCGAGAGATATATCTCGGCCTTCTGGGAGGAGGGGTTTCTGTATCGGTCGAGCCAGGGGACAGATGATCCGTCGGACGACGTGGAGATCACCGATCTCGATGTGGAGAGGAGGGCGGCCTCGAAGATCTTTCAAACCTTCCCCCTCATCAGCTTCGAGGTATCGATCCTGGAGATACAGATCGATGAGGACGATCCCAACCGCGCCACGGTTAGGTTCAGGTATTCGATGAGGGCCGAATCCGAGGATCGCGGGCTGTCCTGCGAGGGGGAAGGGATTTTCATCATGGAGCGCCGCTCTCACCAGGGTCGGGAGGAGTGGAGGATAAAGGAGTGGTATGACCACCAGTTCACGATGTGATGGGCTCTTCGGGCAGATTTTCGGGGAGGAGCATCTCCTCCAAGGGCCATCCCGCCCCAGGGCGAGAACGCCAGAGCTCCCTCTATTTCGATCGGTGATGACGGTGAGATCTGGATCGCCCGGCATTCGGGGAGGGGATCGGGGACGAGAATCAGGGTTTTGAGATATCTCCCCTGAGTTGGGTTTCGGCCCGGGGAGGTGTAGAATTGAGGGGAGATCGGCCCGAGGAGGAGGGGATGCGTGAGGGTCTACAGGGTCGCGATAATAGGATGCCGCGCCAGGGGGAGGGCCATAGGACGGGCCTATAGCGCCCATCCCAGAGCGGAGGTGGTCGGGGTTTGCCGATCTGATAAGGGAACGGGCGGAAGCGTTGGGCGATCCGCCCCCGATGCCCCGCCCCTGCGGGGAACAGCTGGAGGCCGAGGGTCGATGGCTTAAAGGGGTAGGGTCACCCTCTCGCCCGTCCGGGCCGACTCATAAGCCGCCAACACCACCTCCAGATCCAGCCTGGCCATCTCGCCCGTGACCGCCGGCTCAGCCCCCGTCCGGACGCACCCGATGAAATGCCGAACCTCCTCGGGTATCATCCACGGCTCCAGCCTCGACTCCTCGACCTTGACCGGCTCCCTCCCCTTGACGGCCAGGTAAAGCCCGTCCAGATCGTAAACCGTCCCCTCGCTCCCGTATACGGCGATGTTCGGCAGCCTCGGTGGGGAGATCGTCCCCCAGCTGACGTTGACCTGCCCCACGACGCCCGATTTGAAGTCGATCATCGCGAACCCGCTGTCCTCGCCCTCCATCTCCCGGACGGTTCGATGTGTCGTCCTGGCGAAGACCGCCTCCACGTCGCCCCCGCCCAGCCAGATCGTCATGTGGACGAAATGTATCCCCCTGTCCAAGAACGCGCCGCCGCCCATCTCGTCGAGCTTACGCCTCCAGCCGGAGGGGACGTAATAGGCGAAGGTGTTGGCCTGCACGAGAAAAGGCTCGCCCAAAACTCCCTCCTCTATGAGCTGAGCGGCTTTAACGGCTGGCGGGTAGAACCTCCAACACTCGGCCACCATGAACTTCGTCCCGAACCTCTCCTTCGCCCTCCGGGCGGCCTCGATGATGTCGTCCGCCTCCTTGAGGGTGGAGGCTATGGGCTTTTCGAGCAGGACGTGTTTGCCCGCCTCCAAAGCGGCGACCGCGACCTCCCTATGCAAGTGATGCGGCAGGCAGATATCGACGATCCGGATCTCCTCCCTCCTCAAAACCTCCTCGTAATCCCTGAAGACGCCCTTCCCGCCGAATTCGCCCATCAGCTCCTCGGCCCGCTTGATATCGATATCACACCCGTATAAATCCACCCCCTC
Source organism: Candidatus Poribacteria bacterium (assembly GCA_003645735.1). Classification (GTDB taxonomy): domain Bacteria; phylum Poribacteria; class WGA-4E; order B28-G17; family B28-G17; genus B28-G17. The sequence goes on along the minus strand of QNBQ01000262.1, from coordinate 1,356 downwards.
ACAGGATGAGGCCCCTTCCGCGTGGAGATGGGCTATCCCGCCGCAGCCTATGATGCAGAACCCCAGCCTCTCCATATCCCCCTCCGTTTTGAAGCCTTGCGGGAGCGAATTATAAGCCCCCGGACCGAGCTTTTCAACCCCATCCCGACCGCTGCGTTGCATTTCCCCCCGGAGGTGTGTTATATTTGCGGATGAAGGGAGAGTGAAAGCCCGGTGACAACAAAGCTCGTGACGTTAGGGGTGTTCCCATGAAGCTGTTGTTTCTTCTCCTGCTCCTTCCGTCGCTTTCGCCGTGGCATCACCCCCTCAGCTACGACGGCAAGGGGTATTGGACGATCAGGCTGCCCGTGCTCGTTCGAAACACGGGCGATCGACCGCTCCGGGGCAGCCCGGTCAGGCTGGAGATAAGGAAAGGGGACGAAACCTCCGTTTTGATCGGCCAGCCGGTCCGATCCATAAGGGTCGTCACCGAGGAGGGGGTTGAGCTGTTGTTCGATCTCATCGACCCGGAGGGCGAGCCGAAGCGGGAGGGAGCCGTGGCCGAGGGAGATGCGATCGTCTTCCCCGCCGAGGTGGGGGCCGGATCGGAGGCGAGGGTCTACATCTACGCCGGAAACGATAAGGCCTGGCTCCCGCCCGAGTGGATCCGCGCCTCGATCGCCAACCCGTCGTTCGAAAGGGGCGATGACCTGCCGGAGGGATGGGAGGTCTGGGGGACGGACGCCGGGCACAGGATGTTCAGGCAGCGGGGAGGGGCGCACACCGGCGAGTGGTGCGCCAGGTGTGAAGTGGATGAGGGGGCGGAGCCGAGCTGGGTCAAATACTTTCAGAGAGGGATGCTCGTGGCCGAAGGGGTCAGATACAGGTTCACCGGCTGGGTGAAGGCGCGGAACGTCAAGGGGAAGGCCGGGTGGTATGTGCATGTCGACGGCGATAAGCCCATGATCATCAACAAAGTCGTGGGATGGGAAGGGAGCTTCGATTGGAGGAAGGTGACGATCGAGTTCACCGTCCCGCCCACCGGCAGGCGGTTCTCGTGCGGGACGGTGCTTTACGGGACAGGGACGGCCTGGTTCGACGATGCAAAGCTGGAGGTTCTGGACGCGGCAGGAACAGAGGCGAAGCCGTTGAGGCCGGAGACTAAGAAGCTTAAAAGGGTCGGCGCGGATGCCACGTGGGAGGATGGGTGGAGGTGGAGGGCGCCGGTCATCGTTAGGAACTTCGAGGATGAGGGACGGGAGTCGCTCGTCGTGATCGACGCCCGCCGGATCGGCAACGCCGCCTACAAGCTGATAGGCCCCGACAATAGGGCGGCCATCAAAATCGTGGATCCGTCCTCGCCCGATCCCCTTAGAT
>QNBQ01000261.1 GCA_003645735.1 Candidatus Poribacteria bacterium | reverse complement strand
TCAAACCCCCTCATCCCTGAACCCCCGGTATCGGTATTCCCAATTTTTCGCTTATGATCCTCCACCTTTGGGGATGGGTTTCATCGGCGAAGACGGGGATAAACCCGAATTTGAGGTAGAGCTTGATCGCGGGCGATCTGAAGTCGTCCGTGTGAAGCAGGGCCGACTTGAACCCGTGCTCTTTGAACCATTGAAGCGCCTTGAGAAGCAGCATGTAGCCGAGCCTCTTGCCCCTGTGCTCCTCCAAGACGCCCAGCATGTGGACGTATCCGACGCCCTCGGGGTCGGAAGGACGTTGCCAGGCGCAGATCGTCCCGACAGGCATTCCCCTGTAGGTCGCGAAGAAGAGCCTGTCGGGGGAGAAGATCGGCTTGTCGATCAGCTCATGCCTGCATCTGTCCGGATCGTCGCTTCCCCCTATCGTCCTGCTGACGATATACGCCCAGGCGGCCTCGTCCCCCGGCCGATACGTCCTGATCGCATAGCCCGGGGGAAGCTTCGCCTCCTCCGGCAGATCGTCGAGGTTCGGCTTGACCATCACAAGCTGGCTCCCGCCCATAACTCCCTCCGCTTTCCATTAAGGTTAGCAGATTCCAGGGATCTTTTCAAGCGACCTCAATTCGGGGATCACTGAGGGAGGGAGTTGTGATATAATTGCCGGGGAAAGCTTCCTCAGGAGGTAACAGCGGTGATGCTCGCGGCCCTGATAATCATGCCGCTTGCGGCGATCCCAGAAGGAACCCAAGAGGTCAGGCTCGAGGTCATCGCCGACACATACGTCGGATCACACCCCTCCGAGGTCAACTGGAACCACGGGGCGAAAACCCATCTGAGGATCAAGGGGATAGAGGACATCCTGCTCTTCAAGTTCGACCTGACCCCCATAAGGGGCTGGAGGATAGAGAAAGCCACCCTCTACCTCCACAACGCGAGGAAAACCCATAAGCTGAGAGTGATAGGGATATCGACGGTCTCCTCTGATTGGACGGAGGGGAGGGGGATAGACGAGCCTTATCCGGGAGGCGCCTGCTTCAACTACGCCGAATACAACAGCAAGCTCTGGGCCGGCCCTCAAAGCGATTTCACCGACGTGTCGTTCTCAAACGGGAACACCCTCGCCTGCTACTCGGAGGTCAGGGATCTGGGGAACGGCTGGCTCGCCGTCGAGGTCGATCCCAAACTGGTTCAGGCGCTCGTATGCGGGGATTCGTTCGGGCTGGCCGTCTCGGACGAGAAGGGCCAGACCTTCGCCAACAACGACGTCCACTCCCGCGAGACGCCCTTCAAGCCTTACATGATCGTTCGGGGCTACCCCGTCCCTCCCTCCAAGCCGCAGCCGGTCCGCGATCTGAAGGTCGAACCCTTTCCCGAGAAAGCCGGCTTCTCGACGGGCGCGATCAAGCTCAGCTTCGCCGTTCCCAAAGGGGAGATCTTCAGGTATTCGATCGCCTACAGGGGGCCCGACGGCGTTTGGAAGGAGCTGCCGAGATATCTCACCCCCCACCCCGGGAGGCCCGGCTCACCCCAGGAGGTCGTCATAGAGGACCTGAAACCGGATGCCGAATACAGGGTGAGGGTTGTGACGGTCGACCCCTACGGTAACGAATCCGAACCGGCGGAGGCGGTTGGGAGAAGCTCGCCCGCAAAGCCAGCTCCCAAGCTGCCGGATCCAGGCTTCCAAGTTAGAGCTGGAGGCGAGCCGCCGATATATTCCGGCGCGATCCGGCTCTGGGCCTATCCCGAGGTGTGTAAGGCCGATCCGATCGAGGGGAGGCTGACCGACGGGTCGATCGATTACAGGAGGGGAAACGCCGTATGGGACGGGGCGAGGCGGGTCGTCACGCTGCGGGCGGCCAAGAACGAGTTCGTCGCCTTCAACCTCCTGATCGAGGCGGCTAAAGGGGAGCTGAGGGGCGTGAGGGTGGAGGTCTCCGATCTGGAAGGAGGGAACGGCTCCATAAGCCGCGCGAACCTCTCGCTCTTCAAGGCCTGGTATGTCAAGGAAGATGGGAGGTGGTTCCCGGAGGTGGCCGTCCCGCTCGAGGGGAGCTTCGATATACCCGACCCGTCAAACGGGATCGACGGGCAGAGGAATCAGACGGTGATGGTCGAGATATACGTGCCGCACGGGACGCCCGCGGGCGCGTATCGGGGGAGGCTGAGGGTCGAGGCGGAGGGTATAAGCCCCGTTGAGGTGCCGATCGAGCTCGAAGTTTGGGATTTCGCGCTTCCGGACGAGCTGACCTTCGAGGTCAGCCTCAACGCCTACGGCGCCCCATGCAGGGCGTTCGGGGTCTCCCCCTCAAGCCCCGAGGGGAGGAGGATCGATCTGGAATACCATCGCCTGGCGCATCTACACCGAGCGACGCTCAACCCCCTTCCCTACAGCCAGAGCGGCAACCTGGTCGACGCATACGTGCCGCCGGTCGAGGGCGAGGGGGAGGACATAAGGGTTGCGGATTGGTCGCCGTGGGACGAGAGCTTCGGCAAGCTGCTTGACGGCTCGGCCTTCGAGGATCTCCCGCGCTCGGGCGTCCCCATAACCCACCTCTACCTCCCCTTCCACGAGATGTATCCGTCCAGCATCAAAAAGCATTACAGGTTCAGGCCGACGACCGATAGATACCCCGATCTGATCATCGAACACGCTATGAAAGCGCCGCCGATCGAGGAGGCCTTCGACGAGACGTTCAAAACGGAGTTCAAGAGGATCGTCAGGCAATACGTCGAGCATTTCAAGGAGAAGGGGTGGACGAGGACGACCTTCCAGTTCTACCTGAACAACAAATACTACTACAAGAGGAATGGGCGGGGGACGTCGTGGTGGCTGCTTGACGAGCCGATGCACAGGGACGATTGGCTCGCGCTGAGGTTTTTCGCCGAGCTGTTCAAGGAGGCGATCGAGGGGATAGATCTGGGCGGGGTGAGGGTCGTCTTCAGGGCCGACATATCCAGGCCGCAGTGGATGAGGGATTACCTGAAGGGGCTTCTGGATCTGATGGTCGTCAGCAGGATGTTCTACGCCAAAAACAGGCTGTGCCGTCGGCTGAGCGAAGAAGAAGGGTTCGAGATGTGGAACTACGGGACGGCCAATAAGATATCGGAGCCGAACATGATATGCGAGGCGTGGGCTTTGAAGGCCTATCTGATGGGAGCGAACGGCATACTGCCGTGGAACTCGATAGGGAGGGATGAGGCGTTCGAAAAGCCGACGCCCACGGCGCTGATCTACCCGGGGAGGAGGTTCGGGCTTGAAAGGCCGCTCGCGAGCTTCAGGTTGAAGGCCCTGAGGAGGGGGCAACAGGACGTCGAATACCTCAACCTGCTGGCCTCGAAGAGGGGATGGGATCGGGATCAGATAGCCCGCGCCGTGGCCGACCTCGTCCAGCTCAGGGGCGAGGTGAGGGAGGAGTTCGTCGACGACGCCGGCAGGTTCGTCTTCGAATCTCTCTCCCCGGAGATGTTCGAGGCGCTCAGATGCGCCGTGGCGAGGGCGTTGGAGGAGGTGGGAAGATGAGCGTTCCCAAACCGATCTATGTGGCGTTGTGCTTGTTGATCCCCCTCGTGTGGGGGATGGTCTCGGATCTGATCGTCAACTTGATGAAGCGGCGGGGGCCGCGGAGGAGGGGATGAGATGGCCGAGAAGCTCAAAGCGTGTCTCATAGGGTGCGGGAGGATGGGGGCGACGATAGACGATGAGGTCAAGGATCGGCCCGACGCCCACCTCTTCCTCCCATATTCGCACGCCGCCGGCTACAAGGCGGTCGAGGATGTGGAGCTTGTGGCGGCCTGCGACGTCCTGCCCGAGAAGGTCAGGGCCGCCCAGGAGAGATACGGCATACCCAGGGGATACACCGATTACAGGGAGATGATTCTAAAGGAGAAACCGGACATCGTGAGCGTGGCCACAAGGCCCAAAAGCCACGCCGAAATCGTGATCTTCGCCGCCGAACACGGCGTGAAGGGCATCTTTTGCGAAAAGCCGCTCTGCTGCTCCATGGAGGAGGCGGACAGGATGCTGGAGGCCTGCCGGAAACACGGCGTCAAGTTCAACTACGGGACGCTGCGGAGATACGTCCCCCTCTAC
>QNBQ01000260.1 GCA_003645735.1 Candidatus Poribacteria bacterium | reverse complement strand
TCAGAATAAACGCTTTTCTGAGCACATCTCACCTCCTGATGAGTCGGATCATTCCTTGAGGTTGAGGTTTTCGAGGTCCACTTCCAGGAACATCTCCTCCTCGGAGACGGTAAGCCCCCTCTCCTTGTTCCGCTCGGCCATCCTGGCGTCCCTGGCCTCCTTGGCCTTCAGAATGAGCAGCTCCTCCTCGCGCGGCCCCTCCGGCTCCTTCTGCAGCATGAACAGCTCCCTCATCACCTGGTAGAAGAGGTCCTCATCGGCTATCCAGATTATGTCCGCTATGAACCTCGCCTTCTCGTCGTAGTAGATCAGCCCCTCGGGGTTGAGGACCTTCTCCTCGATTATGTGCCACTTGTAATCCTTCCCTTTGAACTCAGGGGCGATATCGACCTTCCCCCTCAGGAACTGGACCAGTATGTCGGGGCTCACCTTTGGGATCAGCCTCTCGGCGTCCTCTATGTCGAGGTTGACCAGCTCGAAAAGCCACAGCTCCAGCATCTCCTCGTTCAGCTCCCCCCGCTCGTTCCAGATCGTCATGTCGATCATCTCCTCCAGCTGCTTCGGCGAGACGGCGGAGAGAATCCCGCAGGCCAGCCCCGAGCCGAGCAGCGAGTCGACCACCTGCAGCACCACCTCTATCTTGCTCCTCTGGACAAGCTCAGTGCAGTCGGGCACCAGGTAGTAAAGCTCCTCCTTCTTCCTGGGGTCGGGCGTCGCCTCGATTATCGCCAGCTGCTCCTCTATAGAATAGCTCTGGAAGATCCTCGACGCCTCCTTCGGGGGAAGCCTGAGCAACCTCTCCCCCTCGGCCCTGGGGTCTATCAGTTTGGGCTTACCGCCCTTCTCCTCCTTCAAGCTCTCCCCTCCCCGCGCTTTTCGCGGAGGTAATATTCGACCGTCCTTTCAAGCCCCTCCCTCAGGGAGGTCTGGGGCTTCCAGCCGAAATCCCTGTATATCTTATCATTTGTGACGCATATCCTGTAGACCTCCCCCAGCCTCCTCTCGCCGTAGATCGGCTCCAGGTCCACCCCGATGATCTCCCTGAGCATCCGGAAAAGCTCGTTGACGCTCGTCTCCACCGCCGTCCCCACGTTGTATATCTCCCCGTCCCCTTTTTCCATCGCCAGCAGGTTGGCCGTCACGATATCCCCCACGTAGACGTAGTCCCTGGTCTGGGTTCCGTCGCCGAATATGACGGGCCTCTCCCCCTTGAGCATCTTATCGGTGAAGATCGCCACCACCCCCGCCTCCCCGCGCGGATCCTGTCGCGGCCCGTATATGTTCGGGTATCTCAGGACGGTGTATCTCAGCCCGTAGTTGACGGCGTAGAAGTGCAGGTAATGTTCGACCGCGTGTTTGCTGACCCCGTAGGGGGAAAGCGGCCTTATGGGGTGATCCTCGTCCACCGGCAGGTATTCCGGCTCCCCGTAGACCGCCCCTCCGCTGGAGGCGTATATCACCTTCTTGACCCCGTATCTCCTGCACAGCTCCAGCAGGTTCACAGATCCCAACACGTTGACCTTCGCGTCGTAGAGCGGATCCTCGACCGACCTCCGGACGTTTATCTGGGCGGCGTGGTGGTTCACGTAATCGGGCCTCTCACGCTCGAAGACCTCCTCCAGCTCGGGGCTTAGGATATCGACCTCGTAGAAGCGGGCCTTGGGGTTGACGTTCTCCCTCCTGCCGGTGACCAGGTTGTCAACGACCACCACCTCATACCCCGCCTCTATGAGGCCGTCCACCACGTTCGACCCTATGAACCCCGCCCCTCCCGTCACCAATACCTTCATCTTCACCCCCCTTCAGCTTCTGTTGACCAGGTAGATGCCGAGGCCGACCAGCGCCGCCCCGGCCCCCAGCCATAAGCTCAGCCTCTCCCCTAAGATCAGCCGGCTCAGCATCACCCCGAATATCGGGGTCGTGAAGAGGAAGGCCGAGAGCTTGCTGGCGCTGTATCGCCTCAGGAGCGTGACCCAGATCAGGAAGCAGAAGATCCCGACAAGCAGCCCCTGGTAGGCCACGGCCAGGATCAGCTCGCCCGAAACCCTCCACCCGCCCGGCTCCTCGAATATCAGGCTCAGAAGGTAAAAAAGCACCACCCCCACGCCCATCTGCCAGGCCAGGATCTTAGCGGGATCGACCCTCTGGACGATCCTCTTCGTGTAGATCGACTGAACCCCCAGGATGAGGGCGCTGAGGATCAGGATCAGGTCGCCCCTCATGTATGATGTCGAGGAGAGGAGGTTCTCGCGCAACGTCAGGAAGACGCCGAGGAAGGCGGAGGCTAACCCCAGAACCTTGACCGGCCTGAGCCTGTCGGTCGGGATGAGGAAATGGGCGAGGATCGCCACGAAGAAGGGATGGGTGTTTATGAAGAGCGAGGATCTGCTCGCAAGCGACAGATCCGTCCCGATGTTGAAGGTCGATATCTGGGCCGCGAAGCAGACGCCTAACGCGATCAGATGCGGCAGCTCATCGGCCCGCGCCCTCAGACCCACCCCTCTGAGCTTCGCCCACGCGATCACGCCGGCCAACGAGATCGTGAACCTCAGCCCGGCCAATATGAACGGCTCCATGTATCTCAGGGCGATCTTCATCGCGACCGAGTTCCCGCCCCAGAACAGCGCCAGGGCGGTCAGCACCCCCAGGGCCTTTAAGTCCAGCCCCTCGCTCGGTATCACCCCCGCTCGAGGCTTTCCCTCGGCTTGTTGAAGCAGCCGAACTTTATCCACGGAACCTCCTCCTTGACCGTCTCCATAAACCTCCTGATCCCCACCCCCGGCCCCCCCTCGTAATCGAGCGTCCTGAGGTAAAGCTCGGGGTCGATGTTCAGGTTCCGGAGCTGAACCATATCGGCCTTCGTCTCCTTGAGCAGCTCGATCAGCGCCCAGATCTCGTCGCCGCTGTCGGTGAACCCCGGGTAGACCAGCAGGTTGATCGACACGAACAACCCGTGCGATTTGGCTATCTTGATCGATTTGATCACATCGTCGAACGAATACCCCTGCGGCCTGTAGTATCTCTCGTAAAACTCCCCCCTGGCCGAGTTGATGCTGACCCTCACGCTGTCCAGCCCCGCCTCGCACACCATCTCCATCGCCTCCGGCAAGCTGGCGTTCGTGTTCATGTTTATCGTCCCCCGATCCGTCTCCCTCCTGATCCTCCTTATCGCCTCGGCTATGAGCTCGGCTTGCAGCAACGGCTCCCCTTCGCACCCCTGTCCGAAGCTGACCATCGCCCCCTCCGCCTCCTTCAGGTGCGGGACGGCTATCTCGAGGATCTCCTCGACCGTCGGGACGAAGCTTATCCTCTCCTGGGGGGCCGGACATCGCTCGGGCGGCTGTTTCGAGATGCATCCCACGCATCTGGCGTTGCACCCCGGCGAGGTCGGCACGCCGCACTCCCATCTCCTGTAGAAGACGTTCTGAGCGGTGAAACAGCTGTATTCGAGCGCGCACCTCGCCAGGTGTTGAAGCAGCCTGTTTTCCGGGTTCTCCTCCAGCCTCCGCTCGACCAGCTCCGGCAGCTCGTCGGTGTCGTAACGGTCGGGGTTCCACCTCTCATCCAGGTCGACCGGCACCGCCGCCACCCAGAACCCATCCTCCCTCCACCCGACCGCCGTGTATGCCCAGAGCGGCAGTATGCAGCTTATGTCGCACAGCGCCGTCCCGGGAAGCAGGGTTCTGACGTATCCCGGCGGCAGCAGCGCCGCCACGGGGTAGCACCTCATCCCGGCCATCTCGTCCACCGCCTCGTATCTCCTCCTCTTGCGATCCCACCCCACCGGCATCCTCCCGGGCATCGTGTAGAGGCGGGTGTGCGGCGGCATGGGGCTTAGATGCTCCTCGTCGGGGGCCATCAGCCTCGCCCCGGATCTCCCCGCCATCTCAAGCTCCGGGTGGTCGTATACGTTCCCCTTCTCGTCCGCGAAGACCATCCTCGGCCTGTTCATCCCCATCCCTTGAAACCCCTCCCCTCGAGGAATCGGATTGTCTCCTCATATGTCGGCAGCGCGGATCTGCCGCCCAGCTTCCTGCAGTTCAGCGCGCCGACCGCCGAGGCGAACAGGAAACATCTGAACGGATCCCACCC
>QNBQ01000259.1 GCA_003645735.1 Candidatus Poribacteria bacterium | reverse complement strand
GATCGGTTGCGAAACGCAGCCCCTCAAGCTCCGGATCGTCCGCCGTCGACCAGATCATCCTCCCCGTCCTCAGGTCGAAGGCCGCGACGCTCACCATCCTCCCTGATTCATCGACGCCCCACCTGCTGTATAGCCTCTCCCCGTCGGCCGCCGGGACGAACCGGCCCGGGTGGATCCAACCGCCCCTTCTCCTCACCCTCTCGCCCGCGTCCTCGATCCTCGGCCCGCCGAGCTTCCGAACCCAGAGGGGCCTTTCCGCCCCTTCTTCGAAGAGCGCGATCAGCTCGGGACCGCTCAGGATCAGCTTGTCCCCGATCTCGACCAGCCTTCCCAAAACGTCCGGGAACGTCTCGGGCTTGGCCTGCCCGATCAGATCGAAATCCCAAGGGGGGACGGGCGGGAGACGGAGCTTCAGGAGCTTTATCTCCGAAAGCGATGGGGCGGCCGGCTCAGGGATCGGCTCGACCGAGGAGAGCAGCCTCGACTTTATCCGATCGGCCCTCTCGACGCCGCCCATCCAGGGCAGCTCCGCCCCTGGAGGAACGCCCTCGAACGCCTTTTCGATCTCATCCGGCCCGGCCCCCAGGCCCGGCAGCGAGAGCCAAAGGCCGACCTTCGCCTTATCCGCGATCGCTGGGTCGGTCGAATGGGAGAGGACGGAGCGGAAGAGCCAATACGCCGAGTTTGAGAAGCCCCTCCTCAGCAGCCGCTCGCCCATCATCAACATCGCCTCGTGAACCGATCGGGAGAGCGGGTATAGCCTGAAAAGCTCGACGATCGTTCGAAGATCGCCCCTTTTCAGGGCAGCCCCCGCCCTCACTCGCGCCCTCATCTCGTGAAGCTCGGCCAACTTCGACCGCGTCCCCTCGTCCATCGAGAGGATCAGCTCGTCGAGCAGATGCCAGGCCGACCTGTAGATCGACTTTCCGATCCGCACGAGCGCCCCGCTTTCGACCGCCCTTTCCAGGAGCGATTGTATCCCCTCCGCGTCGATCTTCCCGCCCCTCATGATCGCCTTCAACCTGGACTCCAGCCTCGGATCGCTCGGGAACCTCGGGGCCGGCCTCGTCATCCCGGGGCGGATCTCGACCCGAACCGGCCTCACCTCGATCCTTTCAACCCGCTCGCCCCATCCGGGGCATATCAGCGCGGCTATGAGAGCTGAGATGATCGATGAGACGAACGCCCTCATCTCCCGTAGATCGGAAGGAATTGATACGGCACGGCCAGGGTTAAGATGGCCATCGCCGTCGAATAGCCTATGTCCTGGGTTTGCGGCCAGCTGCCGTCGGCGTGCTGTTTGGCCAATAAAACCTCGCTTATGCGCGGATACCAGTCGCGGAAGTATTTATCGCCGGCCTGGAAAACCGCCTGGACGGCGTAGTAGTGGCCGTAGTAGAAGAACCTGGTTCCGACGAAGCTGGGAGTAGAAAGCAGGTAATTCAGCCCCCTCCTCACCGCCTCCGAATCCCTCTCCCCGCAGAGCATCAGCGAGACGACTCCTGCGGCGGTGCGGGCGAACCCCGGATTCGCGCTGTTCTGATAGCCGAACCCTCCCGAGGGATGCTGAAGCGATTTGACGTAATCGAGCGCTCTTTTTATGGTCTCGTCCGGCACGTAAACCCCCGCCTCCTTAGCCGATGCCAGGGCGACTATCTGCATGACGGTGACCGATATGTCCGCGTCGAGCGGCGTGGGGGTGTATCGCCATCCGCCCATCGGGCTTTGCGCCTGGATTATCACCCTCACGCCCCGCTTCACCGCCTCGCCTATCCCCTCCTCACCGCTCATGCCCCAAACCTCCGAAAGCGCAAGCGTCGCAAGGGCGTGTTCATACATGTTGACCCCCATATACCCGTCCTTGAGCTCCGATTCGCGCAGCAGGAACCGGACGGCGTTGTCCAACATATCGCCGTAGGGCGGCTCGCCTGGGAGATAGCCGACCGACATGAAGGCCAATAGGCTCAGGGCCGTGACCCCGACCTTGTATCTCGTCCCCCAGGTGCCGTCCGGGTTCTGGATCGCCGCCAGATAGCTCAAACCCCGCTCGATGGCGTCCTCGATCTCGGGCGTCAGCAGATCGGCGTAATCAGCCGAAGGGGCGGGGAGCGCCCCGATCGCCGTCAAAAACGCTGCGAGGATCGCCGTCGATGCCCTACTCCGAAAGCAGCTCATAATACCTCTCCAGGATCTCCCTGTATTCGAGCGGCAGCCTTTCGATGTATCCCCGGTATAAGGCCTCGATCGCCTCGTTTGAAAGGGGGCTCCACCTCGCCCCGCCCGGCGGCGGAGCGGTCGGAGCGCCCCTCCCGGGGAAGAACCGGTATCCCAGCTCGTTAAGCCCGAGGCCGGGCGCCAGCCGGTTTATCAAGAGGCTCAGCCCGGCCCCCCAACCTCCCCCTCGACACCCCATCCCGAGGCAGAGGGCCAGGAGGGGCATGAGATCCCCTCCCGATGCGCCTGAGCCGGGACAGCAGCTCCTCAAAATGACCTCCAGCGCCTTGCGTTGATAGGCCAGCGCCTTCGACCTGTTCCGTTCCTCCAGCGCCTCCGCGGCCTTCTCCATGTATTTCGCCGCCTCATCGAACCCCAGCTCCCGCGCCAGCCCGGTCAGATCGCGCTGAGGCGGCGCCAGCTGCGGCAGCCTCTCCCCTTCGATCCGCGCCGTCTCGTCCATGAGCTGAAGCTGACGGGAGATCAGCTCCAGTATCCTGAGCAGCTTCCTCAACAGCTCGGCCAGCTCCCTCAAAAGCCGGGCGGCCTCCCGCTGATGTCTCACCGCTTGATCCTTCCGGGGAAGGCTCAGGGCGCCGAGCGCCATCCCCATCTGTTTCGCCGCCTCCCCGAGCTGCGGTATAGGTATCAACGCCGCCAGCTCCTCGACCTCGGCTTTCAACGCCTCCTGTTCCGATTTCAGATCGGAAAGCTCGCCCTCGGGCGTCCCCTCCGTCCGCTTGCTCAGCTCCTCCTGTTTTTCCGCCAGCTCCAAAACCCTTCTCAGAATCTCCTCGATGCTCGGGGGGATCCTCGCCCTCTCTGTCAGCAGCTTTTTAAGCTCCTCGAGGGCGTTTAAGGCCTCCCGCTGCATCTCCACGGCCCGCACCGGCTTCCTATCCCTTATCTCATCGGCCGCCCCCGCCAACAGGGCGACCACATCCCTTCGGATCATGAGGTCATGCCCCTGCTTCAGCTTCCGCCGGCGGATCGGATCGGGGCTGTCCTGGGCAGCGGCGGCCAACCTCCCCTGGAATTCAACGGCCATCTGTGCAACTCGATCCTGCCTTTCGGCCAGCGCCTCTCTTTCCTCGCCCGTATCGGAGGAGGCATAGACCCTGGCGCCCCACCTCACGGTGTCCCCGTGAACCCTCCGCTCCCTCTCGATGATCCTGATAAGCTCCCGGATCAGATCGCCCGCCTCGATCCCCTCGATCAGCTTCGCCATCTCCTCTAGGATCAGCTCGATCTCCGCGTCCGCTTTTTCGAGGAGCGCTCCGAGGTTTCCGGGGCGTCTCAACGCCTCCTCGAGATACGCCGCCGCCCTCGGGACACGCTCATCCCCCAGGGATTTGATCGCCGCCGCGGCCTCCGCGAGCTTCTCATCGCCCAGCTCGTTCGACTCCAGATCCTCGATCAGCTCCTCGAACTTAGCGGCGAGCCCGATCAGCCGCCTGCTGACCTCCCGCTGTCTTTCGGCCTCCCGCCCGATCTCCTTCAACAGATCGCCGGCCGCCGCGGAAAGGAGCGCAGCCGCGATCAGAAGCGCCGCGAAAACGAAACGCATGCTCATCCCCCCTGTGCCGCCCTCATCCTCAGCTCCTTGACCTTATCGGAGGACTCATCCTCCTTCTCGTAAAGCGACCTCATCTCCCTCATGAGCGCCTTCCTCCTCTCGGAGGCCCACTTCAAATACTCCCCGACGCTCAGGCTCGATATCTGCACCGTCCTGGAACGGCCCCTGTTCGCCTCGGGTCGGCGGTTGTCGGCGACCTCGATAGCGCATCTGACCTCGTCGCCGGGCTTCAGGTTCGGGATCGACCCGCTCAGCTTCCACCTCACCTCCCCCCGAGCGGCCCTCCCCTCGAGCGAGCCTATCAG
>QNBQ01000258.1 GCA_003645735.1 Candidatus Poribacteria bacterium | reverse complement strand
TCCTGAACCTCTCCCTCTCCGCCTCATCAAGCTTAACCCTCTCCACCAGCGGGTTCTTGATCATCGCCACCAGCCTCTCCCCGTCGTGGATGAAGACGTCCACGTCCGGCCTCAGGAAACAGCTTATCGCGAACTCCAGAAGCTCGCCCTTCTCGACCTCCCTCTCCTCGGGCGTGGAGAAGTCGAGCGCGTCGCGGACGGCCCTGTAGAGCCTCATGTATTCGAGCTCGATCCAGTTTATGTAGACGTGGTAGGGGAAGACCGTGGCGTTGGGCTCCTCGGAGGTGTCTATCCTGAGGCAGCTGAGGACGTTGTCGCCCTGGGTCGCGTCTATGAAGGCGTTGGCGGGGAGGGTTTTCGAGAGGACGACCCGATCCTGCTTGCTCCACCTCGCCCTGCCGATCCTTATCCCGTTGACCATGACCAGCACGTCGTGCTCCACCGGCGTGCCGCCCTGGAGGGCGACCGTTATCTTGGGCCGCGAGAAGCTCTGGGCGACGTCGAACAGCTTGAACGGCAGCCTGACCTCGTCCTGATCGCCCCTGTTCTTTATCCCCGTCCAGAACCAGTGATCCACCCGCTCATACCACATCTCCGGCTCGTCCGGGCAGACCTTATCCGGCCCCAGCTCCTTGAGGGTGGAGTGAAGGTGATCCTCCTCCAGCCTGATTTTGGACCGGAACGAGGTGGGGAACGTGGCGCCCGGTATCCTCGGCTCCCCGTCCACGTATCCGACCCTCAAACCCCTTCCCTTCCCCCAGCTCAGCCAGTAGATGTTATACCTGGTGTAGGGCCTTTTGGGGTTGACGCCGAGGAACTCGATGTAATCCCCCGGGTCGAACCTGCCGTCCTCCTCCCCCTTCACATAGATGGGCACCTCCTCACCGCCGCAGGAGAGGGAGAAGGTTCGGGGATCGACGCCCGAGAGGTCCACGCCCCACTCCTCCTTGAGCTCCTCGGCGGTCAGCCTGTAGAGGCCCGTCCTCTCGACGTAGATCTTCAGTTTCTCCCCTTCGAGCTGAGGGGCGGGCGATGGGACGCGGGGAGGCGGCTTCCTCCACAGCCTCGCCTCCTCGTAATTCAGCAGCGACTCCTTAAGCAGCTGCTCGAACGGCTCCGGCTCTCTGACGTAGCCGAAACGGGCCGGAGGCGCCGATGAGGGTCGGATGAAGGTCAGCTTGACGGTCATCTCGGGGTGGAGGATCAAGGAGCGGGATATCGGATCGTATCTGACGGGGCAAAGCTCCACGACGGCGATCCGCTGCGACCTGATGAACCCGTCCAAGGCGATGCGCGCCTCCGATTCGGGGAAGGTTCCCCCAAGCCTTTTCGGAGGGCCGGGGTTGAGCAGGGGGGAGCCTATGGGGATCGAGCGGGTCGAGCGATCGATCAGCTCCAGCCTCACCTGAACGTCGGGCGGGACGCCGAAGGCGAGCCTCCTTATAGGGAGACGGGGGAGGCCTCCGTCGAGGATGAAGCCGCATCCCTCGAAAAACGGCTGGTCGAACCTCCTCCCGCCCCGCTCCACCTCCTCCACCTTCACGGGCGGGAGCGAGAAGCGGAACAATATGCCGTTTTGCGTGGAGCTCAATATCTGAACGTCGGGGCTTGAAGGGAGGGATATCAAGAGGAGAAGCCCGAGGACGACGCCCGCCTTTCTCATCTCCACCTCTCTCCGCGCGCTCCTCTGGTCGGGAGAGATCTTAACACCTCCGCTCCGGCTTTGTCAAGCGGGGGAAACGGAGGGATAGCAGCTTTAGGGAAGCTGAGCTCGATGTTGACACCGGTTTACGTCGGCCATACAATTATGTCTGACCGGATGCTACCCTGTCCGTTGGAGGGAGGAGATGTATAGGAGGCTGGGGGAGGCGAGGTTGAAGACCGGAGAGGTGATGGAGGTGGGGGTGGTCGAGGCGCCGGATGAGGAACACGCCCCCGGGATCGCCTCGCTTCTCGCACATAAACCCCCCATCTTCAAATGGCATATCGAGCGATCCCTGAGGGAGGAGCTTGACCAGCTGGAGACCAGGTTCTACATCGGGAAGCTGGGCGATGAGGTCATAGCCAACGTCATGACGGTGGAGCATCTGGGGGTGGGGATACTGGGCCACGTCTTCACCAGGCCGGATCACCGTCGGAAAGGCGCCTGCACGGCGGTCATGAGCCGCCTGATGGAGGATTTCCGGGGGCGAGGCGGCAGGGCGCTCTACCTGGGGACGGGCTACGATTCACCCCCCTACTGGATATACCACAGCTTCGGCTTCAGAAGCGTCGTGCCCGGCTCGGGTTTCATGAGATACTTCACATCCCCCGATTTCGAGGAGAGCTGGTTCGCCCCATCCGACGTCAGGGTCAAGGAGGTCGAATGGCACGATTGGGGCAAGATGACGGCCCTGACCGGGATAGTCGAGGGGGACTGGCTGAGGAGCGTCGTTCTGCCCATCTACGGCCCGACCAACTTCGAAGGGGGGTTCCTGGGGCTCAAAAAAGAGCTGGAAGAGGGGAAAAGGTTCAGGGAGGTCAAGCTGATGGAATCGAAGGGGACGGGCGCGACGGTCGGGTTCGCGATCCTGGCGGACGATCCGAGATGGAAGGGCGATGTCTGCCTCCTGGACCTCTTCGTCCACCCCAACTTCTGGGAGGAGGCCGATGAGCTGTTGGACTCCTTGAACCTCCCCGATAAAAAGGTTCAGTGCTACGCTGACTCCCGCTCGAAACGGAAGATCGATCTCCTCCTCGGAAGGGGTTTCGAGGAGGAGGGGGTTATGAAGGGGCAGATCTCCAAGGGCCGGGAGAGGTTGGACGTCCTGATCTTCGGGCTTACGCCGTGAAAGGAGAGGACGAGGTGAAAAGGTTTAGGTCGATCCTTCTGGCCCTTCTGTTGTTCTTATCCCTCCTCCCCCTATCGGCGCCCGCCGGCTGGATACCCCTCGATGATCTTAAAGCCATAGCCGAGATGACGGATGAGGTCGATGTGGCGAGGTGGTTCGGAACGATCGAGGATCTGGCCGAAAACGGGGGGCTTAGGAGCAGGTTCTGCCTGAGGGTTGAGGAGCATCGGGAGGCGGAGGGACAACCCGTTCCGGACGACGCGTGTGATAGGGCGGCCAGATATATCCTTGAGAGGTTCAAAAGCTACGGGCTGGAGGCCGAGCTGATCCCGTTCAAACACAGGGTCGAGACGATAGGCGGCGAGCTTTTGGGGGAATACACGCTTCACAACGTGGTCGCCGTCCTGCCCGGGAAAGGGCCGAACAGGGGCAAGGAGGTGCTCGTGACGGCGCATTACGACAGCATCGCCTCCAAGGCTGAAGGGTGGGAGGAGCGGTGGAACGAGATACCGGCGCCGGGGGCGGACGACAACGGGTCGGGGACGGCCCTCCTGCTCGAAGCGGCCAGGGTGCTCAGCCGATACGAGTTCGACTACACGATCAAGTTCATCGCCTTCTCGGGCGAGGAGCTGGGGCTTTTCGGAAGCAGGAACTACGCCAAAAGGGCCAGGGAGGCCGGCGAGGAGATCGTCGCGGTGATAAACGTCGACATGGTGGGGCATGATGAGGACGGCGTCTTGGATCTGCATGTGGTGAGCGACGAGCTTTCCGAATGGATCGGGAACGCCTTCAAGCTGGTGAAGGAGGAGCTCGGGATAGGGGGGGAGCTGGTGGTCAAGGTCGATCCCAAGTTCGTCTGGAGCGATCACTCGCCGTTTTGGAGGGAGGGATACAATGCCGTCATGGTGAGCGAGGAGTCGTCGATGGAATCGCCCGAGTGGCCCAAGTTCATCCACTCGCCTGACGACACCCCCGATAAGATCGATCTGAGGATGGGCGGGATCGCCCTCCGGCTCGTCGTGGCGACGGTCGCGCTGATAGCCGATCCGATGCCGCCCGATCGCGTTCAGCTCGCCTTAACCGACCTTTACGCCCCGGAGGAGGTCGGCCGGGTTGAGGCCGAGGTGCCGGTCGAGTTAAGAGTGGCCAATTTGAGCGATCTGCCCGCCGGGGGGGTCATCCTTCACCTCGAAGCCCTTACCCCCTCGGGGGAGGAGCTCGATGTGATGAGCGAGGAGCTGAGCCTGGGTCCCGGCGAGGAGAGGGAGGTGAGGGCCGTC
>QNBQ01000257.1 GCA_003645735.1 Candidatus Poribacteria bacterium | reverse complement strand
GCCTTGCGGAGGGTCTCATCACTTATTCCTACAGCCTTAGCGGCTAGCTCCATCGCTCTACCTTTCCCCTCCGTGAAAGGTCGTCCAAAATTTTGGACCACCTTTTTCGGCGCTCCTCTATGATAAAGCTCGCCCGCCTTTCTCTGCCTCTCCTTAGCCCTCTCCCTCTCTATCTCCAGCCGTTTCAACCCCAGCTCCGCCTTCTGTGCTATGTTCAGGTGACGGCGGCTTAAGTTCGCATCAATAACGAATAGCTTTTCATCCAGTTCGTTATCGAACTCCATCGGTTGAGTAGGGAGGGTCGGTGAGCAGGCAATCGAAGCTGGCATCCTCCAGGGTGTGGAGCCACTTGAGGGCATCGGCATGAACCACAACGGCCTCAACCTCGGCTTTCTTAACCTCCTCAGCCTCCTTAGCCGCCCGCTCCTTCTCTCGCTCTATCTTCTTGACTATCTGGCTAACTCGCTGTTGGGATATCTTGTATTCGGCTGCCAACTTGGTCTGAGACTCACCAGCCTTAAACCTCTCATAGATCTCACGCTTGGCTTCATCCGTAACTTTGACCTCCACTTTACTAGGGGTTGAAAATTCAACCCCTAGTAGCTCCTTTGTCCATTTGCTAACAGTGCTTTTGTCTACTCCAACAACCGCTGCTGTTTCACTAAGGGTTTTACCCTGCCGCCTCAGCTCAACTGCCACCTGTTTTCTCAGCTCCCTATCTCTTCTCAGCCGTTCGTGAATCTCTCGGATCTGCTCGGGTGATAGGTGGCGCCGTGCTAGGTTGAGGGCGATGCCCAATATGAACGCCTTATCCTCGCTGATATTCAAAACCTCATACGGACATTCATCACCGGCTATCCGCCACCGATGATACCCATCGATGATCCGCCCATCGGGGAGAATCAGGATGGGGTATTTAACCCCATCCCTCCTGATGCTCTCCTCCAAGGCTCGCATTTCGCCTTCGTGTCAGTCTTTTTCTCCTCCCTCTCCCGTTCGCTCCCCGATGAAGTGATACAACCCATACAACCCCGCTCCGGTGAACGCCATCCCTATTATGATCCCGGCGCTGGGGCGTTTCTTGACCGAGTAAACCTTCATCTCGCCCCCATCCCACTCTATCTCCTCCTTCAGGGTGCGTGTCTCAACAGTAGGTTCCTCAAGCGAGGAAGCAAGGATGTAGAGCCCAACGGCGACCGCGAGGGTGGAGAAAACTATCCCGCCGATCCTACCGCCCAATACCCCTTGCAGCTCCTCCTTCTCACCGCGATCCCCCTCCGAGGAGGGAGCCCCCCGCATGCTAAGCAGAACCGGGTTGGGGATCCAGGCGTATCCCGTCCCGGTGAGGAGCGATAAGGATAACAGGCAAGCCAATAGCGATCTCATATCACACCTCCTAGCCTTCGTCCTATCTGAATGAAAGCGCCCCGATCTCATCCGGTCGGGGCGCTTCGTGGGAGGTGGCTTGGCGCGGGTAGCAGAACAACGCCTCAAACAACGCCTATCCCCTGAGCCTGCTCCAAAACGGCCTGCCTGTTGGCCAGTTCATGCTCGTCCAGCCCCTGTTTGATCACCGTTATCTCCCTCCTCTCCCTCGGGAGAACCGACGTGTTATCGGCTATCTGCCTCGTATTGCTGGCTATCTGCCTGAGATATGTGCTGTGCAATGATAGCTGTGATATGATCTGATTCGCCTGAAACCGCGTGATGTTCGAGATCGTTTGGAACGCCTCGATCTCCTTCTCGGCCCCCTCCCTGACGCCCTCGACCAGCTCCCTGCCCGCCTCCTGCGCTATCTCATCGAACGGGAGGAACCTCTTGGCCTCCTCAAGCTGCTGCGTTGATAACTGGAACGCCTGCATCAACCGCCTCCTCCATCTATCAAGCTCAGCCGCCTCCCACTGATCTATCATCCCATCGGCCAGGAATTTCGTCAACAGCTTGCCGTATTGCTCGGCTACCGGTAGAACCGCCGATTGAGCCGTGAACGCCTCCAGGAACCGGTCGAGGATCATCTCGTTCACCTCGTTCGTGAACGCCTCAACAGGGTCGCGCACGTTCTCGGGATCAAACGCCTGTCGCCATATATCCTGTATTCTCTGGGCCAGGTCCTCGGCGAACCTCTCCCCCACCAGCTCCTCCGGTATCCTCTCATACCGCCTTCTCTCCGCCTCAAGCTGAGCGATTCGACGTTCGTGCCTCTCGATCAGCTCATCGATGACCCCTATCTCGCGTTGCCTCTCCTCCCAGCTGAGCCGTGTGCTGAACGCCAACCTGTCACGCTCCTCCTTCAGCCTCTTGACCTCCGCCCTCTCACGCGCCAACTGCTCATCGATCCTCTCCAGCTCCTCGGGGATCCTCTCAGGCTCCCTCCTCAGCTCTTCGAGCTTCTCCTTGGCCTCATCGGCTTGATCGCCTACCTCCTGAAGCGCATCCATGAGCGCCCTCGCCCCATACACAGCCGCGGTGAAGGGGTCGCCGATCATCAGCGCCTCCGTTAACACGAATATATCCTGTGATAGCTGATCCATCTCAAGCCCGAGAACATCAACGCCCTCGCTCACCATGTCGAACAGCGATCGGTATGCGTCCTCCAGCCCCTGAACGGCATCCATCCACTCGTCGGTGTATCTCTCCGCCTCGCGTATCCTGCGCTGCAGCTCGGGCAACGCCCTGACTATCCCCCACGGCGTCCTCATCTCCCATAGCCATCTGTTACGCTCCCGCCTCAACTTCTCCTCCTCATCCCTCAACCCCTCCAAGAACTCCTTCAGCCTATCGGCCAGCTCAGCCTCCCTCCGCTTCGCCTCGGCGGCTCCCTCAGCTATCCTCACCCGATCCCTCTCCGCCAGCTCGATCCGCCTCACCGCCATCTCTATCTCGGCCAGGTCCCAATACTCCTGATCGAGCAGCTTCAGCAACCGCTCATACGACGCCTTGAGACCCTCGTTTGTCTCGATTATCGCCTTATTGCGGTCATAATACTCCCTCACCCGCTCCCTGATCCCCTCGATCTCCTGCCTCGTCATCGCCCGCTGCGCCTCCTCGCCGAACCTGCGAAGCTCATCATACGCATCCATCACCGCCCGCGCATACTCCTCGTTCGCCCCGACCTTTATCCCCTTCAGATACCTCTGCGTCTCCTCCTCCCGCTTCGCTATGTAGGCGAGATACTCGTCGAACCGCCTCACCCTGATCCCCAGCGTCTCCGCCTCCATCCTCCGCTCATACAGGTTGATCTTGTCGGTTATCAGCTTCCTCAGCTCGGCGTTGTCCCTATGGGCCTCCAACAGCCCGTTCAACCTCTCGATCGCCATCTGATACGCCATCTCGCCCGCCTCGACCTGCCTGTCTATCGCCTCCAGCTCCGCCTTCAAACCCTCCTCGATCTGCTGCTGACGCTGCTTGATGTAATCCTCCCACAGTTTGAGCAGGAAATCGGCCAACTCACCATACTCGCGCTTCTGATAGATGATCGACTCATCGGTGATCCCCTTCTCGGCCAGCTTGGCCTTGACCGCCGTCCGGGCCACCTTGAATATCTCCTCAGCGTTGGCCTTCCACGCCCTCCCCGCCTCCATGGCAGCCGCCCGCTGTTTTCGAATGTAGTCATCCACCTCGGCCTTCACCGCCTGAAGGATCGCCTTCACCTCCTCGGCCGATAACGCCACCTCGCCCGTCCCCTTCTTCACCGCCGGTGCGGCCTCCTCGGTCGCCCTCGCCATCCCCCTGACCACCTCGACGAGCTTCTCCGCCTCCCTGCGGCTCATCCCCGTCCCTTCGGCCAGCTCGGCCAGCAGCGCCGCCTCCTTGACCCTCAACCTCTCCATCGCCTCATCGATATCGCTCGGGAACATCGCCGCCTCAGACCGCAGCTGGGCCATCTCGCCCCGGAGCTTCACGATCTGATCGACGATCTCCCGCTTGCCCGTTACCTCAAGCAGGTCCAGAAACCGTTTCCTCGTGAACTCCAGATCGCCGCTCACCTGGATCAGGTTCTCCCTCCACCCCTTCACCTCTACCCGCCGCTGCGCCACCCAACGCTCATAGGCCCTCCTGTAATCCTCCATGTCCCCGCCCATCGCCTCGACCTCGGCACGGCTCGAACGGATATACATGT
>QNBQ01000256.1 GCA_003645735.1 Candidatus Poribacteria bacterium | reverse complement strand
CGATACTTCAGGGGATGATGGGGGAGGTGAACGAGGAGGTGAGGAAGGCCGTTGAGATAATAAACCGGAACGCGCGCCATCTGCTCAAGCTGGCGACAGATGTGATGGACATATCTAAGATCGAGCTGGGGGAGGTGAAGGCCGAGGAGGTGGAGTGCGATCTGGAGGAGCTGATAGAGGAGGCGATCGAGACGATCGCCCCGATGGCCGAGGGGAAGGGGCTGGAGGTGAGGAGCCGGGTCGATCCCTCGTTAAAGGTCATCCGCACGGACCCGGAGAAAGTCAGGCGCATACTGCTAAACCTGCTCTCCAACGCCGTCAAGTTCACCGAGAGGGGATACGTCGAGGTGAGGTGTGGGCCTTCCGAGGAGGGGGAGTGGGTGGAGATATCGGTCAGGGACACCGGGGTGGGCATCAGGGAGGAGGATCTGCCGAAGCTGTTTCAGGACTTCGTCCAGCTGAGGCCGGGGACGGAGGGCCACGGCCTGGGCTTGAGCATATCGAAGAGGTTGGCCGCGCTTTTGGGAGGGGATATCGAGGTCGAGAGCGAGCCGGGGGTGGGGTCGAGGTTCACCCTCAAAATACCTTTCAAGAGGTCCGAGGGATGAGGAGGTGGATCAGAGCGTTCAGGGCGCCGTTTTTCACGGCTTCGATCGTCCCCGTCCTGCTGGGGGCGGCGGTGGCCTACGCCCGGACGGGGACGGTTCGGCTGGCCGATCTGCTGCTGACCCTTTCGGGGGTGGTGGCCCTGCACGCCGGGACCAACCTGGCCAACGATTACTTCGACCACCTCTCGGGCAACGACTGGGTCAACAGGAACCACGGCCCCTTCAACGGGGGCAGCAGGGTGATACAGGAGGGGCTGATACGGCCCGGGTCGATCCTGATCGCCTCGCTCTGCTGTTTCGCGCTGGGGTGCGCCATCGGGCTTTACCTGAACTGGAAGCTGCCCGGGAACGTCGTCCTGTTTCTGGGGCTGATCGGGGTCATCTCCGGCTTCTTCTACACCGCGGCCCCGATCAGGTTCGGCTACAGGGGGATAGGGGAGCCGCTGGTGGGGCTGAACTTCGGCGTCCTGGTCGTTCTGGGCAGCTATTACGTCCAGACGGGGAGGCTGGCGTGGGAGCCGGTTATCGCCTCTATACCCGTCTCGCTGCTTATAGCAGCGGTCCTGTGGGTCAACGAGCTGCCGGATTACGAGGCGGACGCGGCCGTGGGGAAGAGGACGATGGTGGTCAGGCTGGGAGTCAGGAGGGCCTCCTACGTTTACGCGGTGCTGTTGACCCTCCCCTATCTCTGGCTGGCGATCCCCTTCAAGCTCAACCCGTGGGCCGCCCTCCCGATCCTGACGGCGCCTTTGGCGATCAGGTCGATCGGGGTCGTCCTGAGGGCGCGGGGCCTGTCATGGAGGGAGCTTGCCCCGGCGAACGCCGGGACGGTCGCCCTCCACCTGGCCTTCGGCCTCGCTTTAACCGCCGCCTATACGCTGGATAGGTGGCTTTAAAAGCGGATGAAACGAGGAGGGATGAGGGGTGAAGATAGACGAGATAGTGAGAAGCGAGAAGATAAGGAGCTGGATACTCGCCCAAACCTCCCCCGCCGAAGGCGAGGAGGAGAGGAGGGAGAGGTATCCGGTCATAACGATCTCAAGGGAGCTCGCAAGCGGCGGGAGCGAGATAGGCAAGATACTCTCCCAGAGGCTGGGGTGGGAGCTCTGGGATAAGGAGATAGTGGACGAGATCGCCACAAACGCCAACGTCCACAGGAAGGTCGTCGAGATGCTGGACGAGAGATACCAGTCGGAGATCGAGGCGATCCTGAGGGCTTTCTCAAAGGAGAAGACGCTGGACAAACACGTCTACTTCAGACACCTCGTCGAGACGATCTTCTCCATAGCCCAGAGAGGGAGGGCGATAATCCTCGGCAGGGGGGCGAACTTCATCCTGGACTGCCTGGAGTGCACCCTCTCCGTCAGGGTGGTCGCCTCGCTTGAGACCAGGATCAGGAGGCTGATGGAGAGGGAGAACATCTCAGAAGGCGAGGCGCGCAAGAGGATACTCCGGTCGGACAGGCAGAGGAGGGAGTTCGTCAAGAAGATGTTCGGCAAGGACATAAACGACCCGATCCATTACGACCTGACGATAAGGACCGACATGATAAGCATGGAGGGGGCGGCGGAGATCATCATAGCCGCTTTGAAGGAGAGGTTCCCGCGGGCGGTGGAGGGTTGAAGATGTTGAGGTTCCCGGGGCTGACGGCGATCTGGCTGATCTTCTCCGTCGGCGGCATCTGGCTGCTTTACAGGCTCGTCGTCCGGTTCTGGCGGGGCAACCTCCGGAGGGTCGAGGGCGTCAAAGGGGTTGGCCCGACCGGCGGGATCATAAGGCTGCTTGCGGGGCTGCTCCTCCTGTTCATCGCCGCCTCCGCCTTCTGGCTCGAGATGACGCTGAGGGCATACAAAACCCTGACCAAGGAGGAGCTGGCGGCGATCGTGAGGTGCGTCGAGGATCCGCCCGGCAGCCAAACCCTGAAGCTGATACTTGAGGAGGTGGAGGACGGGAGGAGGTCGAAGCCGATCGAGCTGACGCTGAAAGGGGATCAATGGGCCGTCGAGGCGAACATACTCAAATGGGAGGGGTGGGTCAACCTGCTGGGGCTCCACACCTGTTACAAGCTGACGAGGGTGTGCGGCAGATATGAGAGGGCCGAGGACGAGGTGAGCAAGGAGCGGACGGTCTATCAGCTGAGGGAAGAGGATCCGCTCTGGAGGTGGCTTTACAGGAGGGGTGAGAAGCTCCCCTTTGTGGAGGCCGTTTACGGCTCGTCCGCCTTTCAATATCCCGACCCCGGCTCCGCCTTCGGGGTTTACGTCGCCATATCCGGCCTGATGATCAAACGGCTAGAGGATGCGCCTTGAGGGAATCCGTCGGATCGCCGTCATAAGGCGGGATGGGATCGGCGACATGTTGAACTCCACGCCCGCCATAGACTCCCTCCGGCTGAGCTACCCCGGGGCGGAGATCATCGTCCTCTGCAAACCGGTTCAGGCGGATCTGCTTCACAACAACCCATCCGTCGATTTGATCATCCCCGTCGATCCCTCGACGACCGCCGGGAAGCTGGATTTCATCCGCGCCCTCAGGAGGTTCAGGCCGAACCTGGCCATATCGCTTCAAAACGCCTGGCTGACCAACCTGGCCGCCGGCCTTTCGGGAGCGGAGCACAGGGCCGGGTGGAAGGGGAAGCGGTTCAGCTCGCTGCTGAACATAAAGGCGGATTATCGATACGCCAAGGGGGAGAGACATGAGGCGGCCAGGAACCTGGATCTGATCAAGCTCGTTTGCCATAGACTGGCCCCCCTCAGGCCGAGGCTATACCTGACCGATGAGGAGCTGGGGGTGGGATGGGAGATCTTGAAGGTCGAGGGGTTGAGGCCCGATAGGCCCTGGTGCGCGATCCATCCGGGCGGAAGCTCCCCAGACAAGCTGTGGACGCCCGAGGGGTTCGCCCGGATAGGCGAGATGGTTCGGGAGAGGCTGGGGATGGATGTGGCTTTGATCGCCGGGCCGAGGGAGAAGCGGATCGCCGAGCGGATAGCCTCGATGATGCGCTTCAGCCCTCCGATCCTCCTCCCGGAAAACGTCAGGGTCTTGGGTTCGATCCTCAAACACGCCTCGCTGCTCATCTGCAACGATTCAGGCCCGATGCATATAGCGGCCGCCCTCGGGGTTCCGACGGTGGCGATCTTCGGCCCGACCGATCACGTCAGATGGGCGCCGCTCAACGAGCGGGCCAGGATCGTCAGGCGCCGCATGCCCTGTTTCCCCTGCAGCGCCCACAAATGCAAACGGGGATACGAATGCATCAAAGCCCTGCCGGCCGAGGAGGTCTGGAGGGGGGTCGTCGAGGTGGTTGAGGGTGCGGAGCATACTGGTGATCGGCTTCTCGAGGATAGGTGATACGGTCCTCTCGACCTGCGTGATCGATCCCCTGCTGAGGGCGTTTCCCGGTTGTTCCATCCGTTTCCTCCTCTCACCTCTCTCCGCCGAGGTTTTGAGGGGCGACCCGAGGGTGGAGGAGGTTTTGATCTACGACAGGTCGGGGAGGCATTCGGGGCTGCGGGGGAGG
>QNBQ01000255.1 GCA_003645735.1 Candidatus Poribacteria bacterium | reverse complement strand
TGACGGCGGTCGATAAGTTCAACTACAGGAAGGGGTTCAGGTTCAGCACATACGCGACCTGGTGGATAATGCAGGCCATAAAGCGGGCGATAGATCAGCACAGTAAAACCGTCCGTATACCCGTTTACATCGCCGAAACGAAACGGGCGATCAACCAGGCCGCCCAAAGGATCGCCCAGAGGGTCGGCAGGGAGCCCAACCTCAAGGAGCTGGCCGAGGAGATGGACATGCCCAGCAGCAAGCTGTTGGACGTGCTCCAGTCCTCCAGGGACACCATCTCGCTCGATATGCCGCTTGAGCAGGACGGGGACGCGACTTTCGCCGACCTGATCGAGGCCAAAAACTCGCCCTCGCCCGAGCAGGAGGTCATGGAGAAGATCCGCTCCGAGATCATCGAGCAGGCCCTCAACACCCTGCTCAACCCCAGGGAGGCGAGGGTGATCAAGATGAGGTTCGGGCTGCAGGACGGCACCTTCTACACGCTCTCCCAGATAGGGAAGCTGCTGGACGTCAGCCGCGAGAGGGTCAGGCAGATAGAGGAGGAAGCTCTGAGGAAGCTGAGGCAGAGCGATAAGATCCAGCACCTCAAGGATCTGCTCTGATCCCCCTCAGGGGAAGAGCAGATACCCCGGGTGATCCGATGACAATCCCACTAACCCCCAGAAACCTCCCATGAAGAAATCGCCGAGGATTAATCCCAGGAAGAACGGCTGGAATCTCCTGTAACCCCTCGCCCCTCCCTGCTTCAACGCCAGGTATTTGAAGAGGCAGCCGAGCAGCATCGGGAACCAGACCCAGTGGATCGTCCTGCCCGTGAAGGCGGCGGCATACCCTATGGGGTGGAAGGGCCACCAGATGAACCTCAGCCTCATGAAGGAGAGGAACGCCGTGAAGGCCGCCCCCAACGCCACGAACTGCAGCCCCACCCAATCCACCTCCGGCGGGTCTATCAGCCAGGATCTGAGCTGGACGAACGGTATGGTCGGCATCGACCTGACCCTCCACCGGTTCAATATGTTCGCCCCGTATTTGTAGATCGTCCTGAGCGAGGCGAAGTAGGCCAAAAGCAGGCCGATGATCGAGCCGAGAACGATCCCCAAAACCAGCCTCCTGGGATCGATGTCGGTGTATTGGGCCAATCTGAACCCCTCAAGCTGGCTGGGCATCACCGACATGACCCCCCTCATCTCGCCCGTCATGAAGAAGTAGTGGGACAGTATCGTCAGGTTGGCCGGCCCGAGCCTCACCGCCCCCACGCTCCTGACCATAAGCTCCTGGATCGGCATCGGCCCGTGAACACACCCCAGCCCCGCCTGAACCCTCATCCTCGTCAGCGATAGGGCGAACAGCGAGAACAGGA
Source organism: Candidatus Poribacteria bacterium (assembly GCA_003645735.1). Lineage (GTDB taxonomy): Bacteria > Poribacteria > WGA-4E > B28-G17 > B28-G17 > B28-G17. The sequence goes on along the minus strand of QNBQ01000255.1, from coordinate 2,783 downwards.
TGAAGAAGGTCAGGGCGGCCCACAGGCTCATCCCCGCCGTGACGCTCCAGAAGGTCAGAAAGCCGATGCTCAAAAGATACCCGATCACCGCCCATCTGTAGGGGAGCGGCTCGGACGAGTCGTCCACCTCCTCGGACCCCAGAAAGGCCTTCCTCAGGATCCTCAACAGATGTTTGCGGGCGACGATGAGGCAGGAGATGGCTATCGCCAGGAAGGCGCCCGCCCCTTGATACTCTATCAGGTAATACTGCGACATGGCCGATCCCCTCCGTCCCCATCCCAAAACGTCACCCAGGATGAGCTGCGCCTTCGAAAGCAGATAGAAGAACCCGACGCTGAAGGAGACGTCCACGGTGAGCAGGTAGGAGAAACCGATGATGCAGGGGTAAAACGACAGCTCCGTATGCCCCATCGCGCTCCACGGCCTGTCGGTGAAATATCGGCTGATGTTGATGTGCTTGTAGCGGATGAAGGGGAAGGAGGGGAAGTAGTTGTGGGTTCCGTTTATGCCGTGTAGAACCACCGGTATGGCGAACCCGACCCACATCAGCCCGTTTTTGAAGAACCTGTTGAAAAGCTCGCCCCGCTCCGGGTCGCGGGTCATCTCAAGCGGCAGCTGGACGAGCGGGAAGGTCAGCTTCTCGCTCTCGACCCACTGCCTCCTCACGATCACGTTGAGGCAGATGAAGGCGAAGTAGACGGCCATGAGGAAGGGCGTCCAGATGGCGAGCGGCTTGATCCAAGCCTCCCACGGAACTCCCATCCCCTCCGACCCCTCGTAAAAGGTTCTGATGACCTCCGGGTCCTTCGGGCCGAACCAAGAGGGGATGTAATCGTGGAACAGCTCGGCGTATTCGTTTTCGGGCGTGGCGTAATAATAGGGTGCGATCAGGGTCGGCAGGAAGAAATGAACCCCGCCGATGGAGACGATGGGCCCCACCACTATCAGGATCGAATATATGGTCAACATCTCCCTCTGGTTCAACGCCCACCTCTCGCCTATCGCCCTGAGGAGGGGGTTTATGAAGAGGGAGATGCAGATGACGGCGAAAAACCCGGCTATCGAGGGGTGAATGCTGTTGAAGCTGGGGCTGTCGATGACCAGCTCGCTGTGCTGCGTCCAGAAGGCGATTATAACGGAGGCCAGCATCGACAGAATGAAAGCTTTGACTGTCAGCCCCTTGCCCCTCTCAACGGCAGCTTTCCCCTTCATTTCTAGTTCCTCCATGGGCTTTCGGGATTGGATCTTAACCGATTTGAAAACCGAAATCAAGTCTGAGGGCGGTCCTCCTTGACTAGCCGAGCGTCGTTGTGATAAGATTTTTCATCGATCCTTCGAGGGGCCGGTGTTGAGATGAAGAGCGAGGGGGAATACAGAAAGGACATCATAGAGGTCTGCCGCAGGATCTACAATAAGGGGTTCGTGGCGGCCAACGACGGGAACGTGAGCGTCAGGATATCGGACGACGAGATAATCGCCACCCCCACCGGCATGAGCAAGGGGTTCCTGACGACCGATCAGTTGGTCAAGATCAACATGAACGGCGAGAAGCTGGAGGGCTACCTGAACCCCTCCTCCGAGATAAAGGTTCACATAAGGATCTACAAGGAGAGGCCGGACGTCAGGGCGGTGGTGCACGCGCATCCCCCCATAAGCACGGCATTCGCGGTGGCGGGCATCCCCTTGGATCAGCTCATCCTGCCCGAGGTGATCTTGACGCTGGGCATCATACCCATAGCCCCCTACGCCCCGCCTTCAACAGAGGAGCTGGCCGAGAAGGTGGGGGAGTATATCAGGTGCTGTGACGCCGTTCTGCTGGCCAACCACGGGGCCGTCACGGTCGGCCCCGATGTTTACAGCGCCTATTACAGGATGGAGACGCTGGAGCATTACGCGCATATCCTGTGGATAGCCAGGCTGCTCGGCGGGCCGAGGCAGCTGACCCCGGAGGACGTGAACAAGCTGCTGGAGCTGAGGAAACAGCTCAGGATATCGACGAAAAACCCGCTCTGCGAGCAGTGCCCTGTGATCGAGGCGGCCCAGAAACTGCTTGACGGCATGCTCCCCCGTGAAAGCCAAAGATCGGGCGATGATGAGCTCATATCCAGGATAACCGAGGCCGTGATAAGGGAGCTGAGGAGGGCGCCGTGAGGAGATCGCTTTGGTCGCGCGTCAAGAAGCTGAGGGGGATACCGAGCGTCTATCTGAGGAGAGGGTGGGACGAGCCCGCCCAGAGGGTTCTGCCCGAAAGCTTCTTCGAGACCGACCTGCTGAAGGAGAACCCGGACATCGAGCGGTATGTCAGGAACTTCCACAGGCTTGTGGAGATCGCCGTGGAGGAGATCAAAAGGGCCAGGGACACCGAGATATTGAAGGATCTCAGCTACAACCTGCCCCGCTATCTGGAGGCCGGGGATGTGGAGGGCGCTTTGGAGTATATAGAGGAGCTTGGGAAGCTTTCGTCGAAGGCCAGAGAGGAGGTCGTCCGGCTGCTGAGGGGGATGTGCGACGATTACCCCAAGGTGCGGGAGAAGGGGATAAGGGTCGAGGCGAGGCTGGACAACCCATGTATACTCGTAAGGCTGCTTGCCGCCGGGCTTTACAGCGAGGACAAGCTCATGCTGAGCCAGGTAGGGGAGGTCTTCGACGTGGAGAGGCGGCAGGAGCTGACGAAGGGCGAGCCGCGGGCCGGCATGGACAAGTCGATCCACTTCCTATACCTGGGGCTCATAGAGAAGAGGTGGGGAGGGTTTCAGGGAAACAGGCATGCGGCTAAGGAGAT
>QNBQ01000254.1 GCA_003645735.1 Candidatus Poribacteria bacterium | reverse complement strand
GAAAAGCTCCCTCCTGACAAGCCCGCCCGCGCCGCTCCCCTCAACCTCGGCGGTCGCCCTCCGGAGGGCGACCGCCGAGGTTGAGGGGAGCGGCGCGGGCGGGCTTGTCAGGAGGGAGCTTTTCTGGTATCCTATCAGCGCGGCGCTGATCCTCTGCATCGGCGATCTCCTCATCCGATTCCTCATCCCCTCCCTGCCGTGAGGTGATCCGGGGATGCCGCTTTACAGATGGGACGGAAAGAGGTTCAGGCTGATAAGCGACGTCAGGCTGGAGGATAAGAGGATCGAGGATATGCTGGAGGAGGATCCCACGGTGATCTACGGCGACGAGCCGATCATGGTGATAGGGAGGGAGGGGAGGGTCGAGGGGAAGAGATACGACCTGCTCGCCCTGGACAGGAAGGGCAACACCGTCGTAATCGAGGTCAAGCGATCCCTATCGCCCAGGAACACGATCGGCCAGGTGCTGGAATACGCGGCCCGGGTCTCGAAGCTCGGCTACGACGAGCTGGAGAGACATGCCAGGAGGTGGTTCGAGAGCAGGGGGAGGAGGTTTACCACGTTGCTGGAGGAGCACAGGAGGTTCTTCAGATACGAGATAGGCGAGCTTTCGGAGAGGGATTTCAACAGGCGGCAGAGGCTGGTCATCTTCGCCCCCGAAGGGGATGACACGATGTTCGAGATAGCCCGATACCTCAGGGGTCTGGGGCTGGACATCACCTACGTGTCCTACTTGGCCTACGAGGAGTCGGGCGAGACGTTCATAAGCGCCGAGAGGGTCGTGGGTAAGATCGCCGAGGAAGGGGAGGCTTACAGGCCGATAAGGCGGGGGAGGTATCTGACGAGGGACGAGCTGTTGAGGCTTTTCGAGTCGTCGGAGCTGAGGGAGACCGTCGAGAGGTTCCTGGAATACATCGACTCGGCAGGCGGCGCGATAAGGGCGAGGGTGGAGAAGATGAGGGTGACGATCGGGGGGAGTTGGTGGATAGACGTGAGGCCGTCGAGGAGGGGGGCGCATATGAGGCTATACGTCTACGGGGAGTTCATGCCCGAGGAGGTGGCGGAGCTGAGGGAGATCTTCCCCGACCTGATCCACATCGGAACCGGCGTCGCCTTCAACCTGACCTCCCCGGATCAGCTTGAGCCGGCCATAAAGCTGATCTTCGAGCCGACCAGGCTGGCGATCATAGGGGAGGGGTGAGGGGATGGCCGCCCTCCGGTTCGAGTGGGGATGGGCGTTATGGGCGCTGATCCCCATCCTCGCCGCCTGGCCGTCTCTGTTATGGTTCGATATCAGGCGCGCCCGCCGGAGGCTGGAGGCCTTGGGCTCCCCTGAAAGTAGAACGCTGAGGCGCAGGGCGGTCAAGCTATCGCTCGTCCTCACATCGCTCTCCCTGATGATCCTAGCGCTGGCCAGGCCGCAGGCGGGCGTGAGGGCGGGTGAGATGAGGGGGCCGGGGATGGAGCTCGTCCTCGCCCTGGACGTATCGGCCAGCATGGGGGTTGAAGACGTCTACCCTAACAGGCTGGCCAGGGCGAAGGAGGAGGCGGCTAAGCTGATCGGGAGGGCGAGGGGAGGATTGATCGGCGTCGTGGCCTTCGCCGGCAGGGCCGCCGTCCTCTGCCCGCTTACGGAGGATATCGAGGCGGCCAGGGAGGCCGTGAAGTCGATCGAGCTAGGGTGTATCCCATCGCCGGGCACCAGGGTGAGCGAAGCGTTGAGGGAGGCGATGAGCTGCTTCGGAGAGGAGAGGAGGCCGAAGGCGATCCTGTTGTTGACGGACGGCGAGAGCCACGGCGACGAAGTGGAGGCGGTAAGGCTCGCTCGGGAGGCGAAGGGGAAGGGGATAAAGATCTTCGCGATCGGCATCGGAACGGCCCAGGGAGGGATCGTGCCGGGGAAGGGGGTCATCTCCGCGCTGAGGGACGATCTGCTGGCCGAGGTGACCGCCGAAACCGGCGGCTCGTGGGGGACGGAGCTTGAAGGGGTATGGCCGAAGCTCGCCCTCGAGATGAGAAGGGGGATGAGGATCAGCTCCCTCGAATACAGGGAGATCTACCGCTGGCCGGCTTTGATGGCGGCCCTGCTTTTGATCGCCGAGCTGCTGCTTTAACCCCGCTTCCTCTTACCCCTCCGGAACAGCAGGCCGTCCAGCCAGAGATGGGAGATATAGCCGATGAACGAGGCCGTCGAGAAGGGCAGGCCCTCCAGGGTCGGCTTCCCCTCTTTGAGGATGGGGATCAGCGTGAAGAGCGAGGGGATGGCGAGGGCGGCCATCGGCGAGTGCGTCCACCCCCGGTGTCCCCCAAGCAGCGGGGTCATGGCGAAAAGGCCGACGAGCGCCGCCGTCTTAAAAGAGCCGGAGGCGATGAGGGCGAGGATGAAGAGGGCGACGATCCTGTAAAAGAGCATCTGCGCCTTGCTTTTTGTGTCGACGTCGGGGAAGATGGAGCTGAGGAAGGCCAGGATGGCGCAGATGAGGGCCGATTTGAGATCCGACGGTAAAAGCGGAATCGGTAGACGAACGGGTTTGAAGGCCGAAAAGGCGAGATATCCCAGTGAGAAAGCCGCGTAGGCGGCGACGCCTGCGATCGCGTGTCCCCTGTATAAGCTCACTTCCTCACCTTCCGAACCTCATCACAAGCCCCCTAAGCCCCACCGCCCAGAGCGTCTGGCCGTCCGGCGAGCAGATGTCGTAAAGCCACAGCCCCGTGCCGGCGTCCTCCCTGACCCATGTTTCGCCGCCGTCCTCGGTGCGGAGTATCAGCCCGTTCGCGCCGACCGCCCACCCCTCCTTCTCGTTCCTGAAATAGAGGCCCCATATCGGGTCGCCCACGCCGGTGTTCTGCCAGCTCCAGCTCTCCCCGCCGTCCTCCGTGTGGATTATCCCGCCGAAACCGGCCGCCCAGCCGTGATCCTCGTCCACGAAGAAGATGTCGTTTATCGGCTCCCTCATCCCCGTGAACAGCGGATACCACGTCTTACCGCCGTCGGTCGTCTTGAAGATCTCCCCGTTCCTCGCCCCGATCCATCCCCTCTTCCCGTCGATGAAGAAGACGCACAGCAGAACCTGATCGGTCGGAACCCACTGCCTCTGCCAGGTCTTCCCTCCGTCCTCCGTGTGGAAGGCCATCCCCACGAACCCCACCACCCAGCCCTCCTTCTCGTTCAGGAAGAAGAGGTCGTAGAGGTTGTTGTATCCGTCGTGACAGGGCAGGCCGTCCCTCCCTATCTTCAGCTCCGGGTTGGACAGGGGGCTTATCTGTTGAACCCATGTCTTGCCGCCGTCCGACGTGTGTATGACGGTCGAGATATCCCCGACCGCCCATCCGTGTTTTTTGTCGACGAACTGGACGGCGTTGAGGTCGATCCTGACGGGCGATCTCTGCTCTTCCCAGCTCCTGCCGCCGTCCTCGGTGTGGATGATCGTCCCCCCCTCCCCGACCGCCCAGCCGGTTTTCCCGTCCACGAACCACACCCCTTTGGGGCTCGGCTCGCTCAGCTTGAACCCGATGTCCCAGCTGACGCCGGCGTCGGTCGTGTGGAATATCATGCCGTTTTGGGTCACGGCCCAGCCGCTCTTTCTAGAGGGGAAGGAGAGGGCCAGGAAGTTGGAGCTGGTCTGGTTCGGGACGAAGAACCATGTCCTGCCGCCGTCGGTCGTGTGAAGAGCAACCCCCTCCCACCCGACTATCCATCCCTCTTTCTCGTCTATGAACTGGACGTCCTGGAGGTGATGGGTGGTGATCGTCGCCTGTCTCTCCCAGGTCTTCCCCCCGTCCTCGGTGTGGAGGATCGTCCCGAAGACCCCCACGACCCATCCCCTTCCGGGATCTATGAACTCCACCCCGAACAGCGACTCATTCGATTTCGTGTCGAGCCTCTCCCAGCTGTCCCCGCCGTCGGTCGTCCTGAGGACCGTCCCGAACAGCCCACATGCCCACCCGTGTTTTTCGTCGACGAAATCGACCCCGTAAAGCTCCGTTCCCCTGACCCTTTTGACCCGCCTCCAGCTCCTGCCCCCATCGGTCGTCTTGAGGATAACGCCCATGCTTTCCCCTCCGCCGACGGCCCAGCCCAGCTTCGGGCTGACGAAGACGATATCCCTAAGCTCACAGCTCACGTCCGTCTCGGCCCTGTGCCAGCTCTGCCCTCCGT
>QNBQ01000253.1 GCA_003645735.1 Candidatus Poribacteria bacterium | reverse complement strand
CGTCCCCACCAGCCTCGTCCCCATAGCCTCAATAGGGGAGATGCTGGGGATACCGACCCCCACCATAAAATCGATCATCCACCTCGCCTCGGTCGCCCTCGGGGTCGATTATTGGGAACAGGGTAGGACGGTCGGGAAGCTGGGGATTAAGGGTCTATCGGTGAGGGAGATAAGGCGGCTCGCCTTGGAAGGGCCCAGGGCCGTCAGGACGCTCAAACTCGTCCCTCAGACGGAGGAGCTCCACGCCGCCACGGCTTAGGTCCCGAAAAACCTCTGAGCCGAAAGGGGGGAAGCTATGCCCAGAGAAAGGCTTATCTTGGGCGCTTGTTTAGGCGAGTGCGTCCACGTGGCCGGAATACTCTCCTTCCTGGAGCTGGCCAAGGAGCACGGCTATCAAACGGAGTTTCTGGGGGCAGCCGTCCCGGTTGAGAGGATCGTCGAGGCCATCAAGGAGCGCGACCCGGGGATGGTGGCCATAAGCTACAGGCTCAGCCCCGAGACGGGCGAAGTTTGGCTCAGAAGGCTGGCCCAGGCGGTCGAAAGCGAAAGGCTGAGGGAGGGGAGGAGGTTCGTCTTCGGCGGAACCGACCCGGTGGCGGCCGTCGCCGAGAGGCTGGGCTTCTTCGACAGGGTCTTCGGCGGGAGGACCAAGCTCGAAGAGGTGATCGCCTTCCTGAGGGGGGAGGAGGTCGAGGAGAGGAAGGAATACTATGCCTCGACGCTCCTGGGACGTATAGCACAGAAATACCCCTACCCCATCATCAGACACCACTTCGGCCTCCCCTCCTTCGAGGAGACGCTGGAGGGCGTCAGGAAGATCGCCGAGGCAAAGGTGCTCGATATCATATCGCTCGCCACCGATCAGGACGCCCAGGAGAACTTCTTCCACCCCGAACGACAGGATCCATCCCGGAAGGGAGCGGGCGGAGTGCCGATAAGATCGCCCGAGCAGTTCAGGATGCTCTACGAGGCCTCCAGATGCGGCAACTACCCGCTCATGAGGACATACGCCGGAACGGACGACCTCATAGAGCTGGCCAAGATCTACTTGGAGACGATCAACAACTGCTTCGCCGCCATACCGATATTCTGGTTCAACAGGATAGACAGGCGCGGGCCGATGGAGCTGAGGGAGTCCATAGAGGCGCACATGGAGGCGATAAGATGGCATGCCGAAAGGGAGGTTCCAGTGGAGGTCAACGACCCGCACCACTGGACGCTCAGAGGTGCGCACGACGCGCTTTACGTGGCCGACTCCTTCCTGAGCGCGTATATCGCCAAGAAGCTGGGCGTTAAAGACTACGTCATGCAGCTCATGTTCAACACGCCTCCCGGGGTGTCGTTCAAGATGGATCTGGCCAAGATGCTCGCGGCGGTCGAGCTGGTCGAATCGCTTCAGGACGAAAACTTCACCGTCCACCGCGAGACCAGGGCCGGCCTCATGAGCTTCCCGCCCGACCTGGACATGGCCAAGGGGCAGCTGGCCTCCTCCGTCATGCTCCAGATGGCGCTCAAGCCGGAGATAGTCCACGTCGTGGGATATTGTGAAAGCGATCACGCCGCCACGCCCGAGGAGGTCATCGAAAGCTGCAGGATAGCCCAGCAGGTCATCGAGAACGCGATCAAGGGGATGCCCGATATGACCGCCGACCCCGAGGTGCAGGAGAGGAAGGAGGAGCTTAAAAAGGAGGCGATGGTGTTGATAGACGCGATAAGGAGGCTGGGGGAGGGCAGGGCGGAAGATCCGCTGCTGGATCCGGATACCCTGGCCGAGGCCGTCAGGATCGGCCTGCTCGACGCCCCTCAGATCCTCCCCTCAAAGGACACGAGGGGCGAGCTTAGGACCAAGATCATCGGCGGCGCCTGCTACGCCGTCGATGAAAACGGGAAGATCCTCACCGAGAAAGAGAGGGTGGATAGGATATGGAGGCGCGTGAAAGGGAATACAACGAGCTTTTCGCGCTCTACTCGCAGATAATCTACGACGAGATCAGGGATACGGAGGCCGAGATCGATTTCCTCGACTGGGCCTTCAAAAACCTCGCCTCCGGCGAGGTCAAAAGGGTTCTCGACGTGGCCTGCGGCACCGGAAGGCACTCCATACCGCTCCGGAAGCGGGGATATGATGTGGTGGGGATCGACCTGAGCTTGGCGATGCTGCTGGCCTGCAAGGCCTGCCCCGACGGCAAACCCATCCCGCTCGTCCAGTGCGATATGAGATGGCTCCCCTTCAAGCCCGAAAGCTTCGACGCGGTGGTCTGCATGTTCAGCTCGTTCAACCACCTGCACCGGGACGAGGACATCCTCAGAACGCTGAACGGATTCCGCTCGACGCTCAAACCGGGCGGGATACTCATCCTCGACCTGATAAGCCCCCTCAAGTTCATGAGGGTCGGCTTCAAAAGCGAGGAGGTCCACAGAGGGGAGAGGGACGGCGTCGTCGTCGAAAGGAGGCTGAGACACGAGATAGACGAGGTGAGGGCGATATGGCACCAGCACGAGCACGCGATCATAAAACGGGGAGATGAGACGCTGGAGAACAGAGAGACCCACTCGATAAGGCTCATGACCTACCCGGAGATCTGCCACTTCCTGAGGGAGAGCGGTTTCGAGGGGATGAGGTGTTACGGGGGCTTCAAATCGAGGGAGGAGGCGACCGATAAGGCCGACAGATTGATAACCGTGGCATACAGGCCGAAGGGGGGATGAGCGATGAGGCTGCTCATCCTCAGCTCGCCCGACTATAAGCGCTACGGCGGGAGCAAGCCGGAGGTATACGAGAGGATGAAGGCCGCCCTGGGGAGGGCGGGGATAGAGGCGATACACAGGTTCGTCACGACCCGCGAGAGGCTGGTCGAGGACCTGGAGGAGCTGAGGCCCGACCTGGTGTATGCCGCCGTGGACAGGACGATCGAGGAGGACGGCTCACATAGGATAAGCGAGCTGCTGGAGGAGATGGGCGTCCCCTACGTCGGCTCCGATCCGACCGGCCTGGACATCGCCCTCTTCAAGGACAGGGCGAAGGCGGTATGGGCCGAGGAGGGGATAAGGACGCCCGAGTTCTTCGTCTTAAACTCGCCCTCCGATCTCCCCCACCTCCCGCCCGATAGGTTCCCAGTGATAGTCAAGCCGCTCGGAGGGGGCGGCAGCAGGGGGATAACCGAAAGCTGCGTCGCCTTCGACTTCGAACAGCTCAAGAAGGCGGTCGATGAGATGGGCGGCGGGCTGATCGTCGAGCGATACATCCGCGGCAGGGAGTTCACCGTCTCGATCATAGGCAACGGCGAGGATAAGCTGATAGCCCCTTCGGAGCTGGTTCCCCGGGCGGGTTTCAGGCCGCTCGTGATAACCTACGAGATCAAGGAGGGGCCGGTCGGGTCCAGGCCGGTCGAGCCGGAGCCGGTGGAGGACGAGCGCCTGAGGAAGGAGCTGGCGAGGTTCGCCGAGGCGATGTTCGACTCCTGTGGGCTGAAGGATTACGGCAGGGCGGACATCATAATGGACGAAAGGGGCGAGATGCACGCCATAGAGATCAACGCCCAGCCGGTGTTCGAAAGCTATTTCCTGACCGGGTTCAAGCCGTTCGGGCTGGGATTCGATGAGGTGGTCAACCTCGTCATCTACGCCTCGATCCTGAGGCATAGGTCGGAGGGCAGGGAGATGCCGACGCCGCCGCTCATCGGGGAGGTCGTCCCGATCGAGCTTCTCAGGAGGCTTTCGGTGAGATGAGGAGCCTGTGGGTTGTGATAATCAGGAGGATGATAAGGCTCGTGCCGACGATGTTCGGCGTGGCCTTCATCGTGTTCATGCTGATGCACCTGGCGCCGGGCGACCCGATAGAGCTGATGATGGGCGAGGCGGGGCACGTGACCAAGGAGGAGATCGAGGCCCTCAGGAGGGAATACGGGCTGGACAGGCCCCTGCACGAGCAGTTCCTCAGGTTCATCGCCCACGCCGCCAGGGGAGATTTCGGCAGGTCGTTCTCGAAACAGCGGCCCGTCATCTCGCTCATAAAGAGCAGATTACCCGCCACCGTGGAGCTGAGCCTGGTCTCCTTCGCCCTCGCCGTGGCCGTCTCCAGCCCCTTAGGCGTCCTGTCCGCCGTCTACAGGGGATCGATCTTCGACAGGATCGTCACGCTGCTCTCCTTAGGCGGCATATCGTT
>QNBQ01000252.1 GCA_003645735.1 Candidatus Poribacteria bacterium | reverse complement strand
GCCCCGCCCAAATCGGGATGGGAGCCTTTCGAGATAGGCTCAAGCTGGGGAGGACTTGATGTGACCGTCTGGTTCAGGGCCGAGGTGACGATACCGGAGGAGATGGAGGGGAGGAAGGTCGTGTTGCTGATCCGCCCCGGCGGGGAAGCGCTGGCCTACATCAACGGCAAGCCGACCCAGGGGCTGGACGCCAACCGGGACGAGATAACCCTCGCCGAGAAGGCCAAGGCGGGCGAAAAATACGAGATACTCATCGAGGCATACAGCAACCCCCGTTTCCACCAGATCCACACCTTCCAATACGCCGACATAGCCGTCCTGAACGAGGATGTGAGGGGATTCCTGCTCGATGCGAGGGTGGCGGCCGAGGCGGCCATGACGATGCCGGAGGATTCCGCCGTGAGACAGCGGCTGTGGAACCTGCTGGACAGATGCATCAAGATGGTCGACCTGCAGCACATCGGCTCCCCGGAGTTCTTCGAGTCGATCAAAAGGGCCAGGAAAGCGTTGAACGAGGGGCTTAAGGAGTTCCAGCACAGCTACGGCATGGGGAGCCTGGTGCTGGTGGGCCACTCACACATCGACACGGCCTGGCTCTGGCCTCTGCGCGAAACGCAGAGGAAGTGCGCCAGAACCTTCTCCACCGTCCTCAAATACATGGAGGAATACCCCGAATACCGCTTCAGCCAGAGCCAGCCCCAGCTTTACGAGTTCGTCAAGAAGTTCTACCCCGAGATCTACGAGGGGATAAAGCGCAGGGTCAAGGAGGGCAGGTGGGAGCCGGTGGGGGCGACCTGGGTGGAGCACGACAGCAACATGCCCTCCGGCGAGTCGCTCGTCAGACAGCTCCTCTACGGAAACAGGTTCTTCAGAAAGGAGTTCGGGATACACACGAGGGTCTGCTGGCAGCCGGACGCCTTCGGATACACCTGGTCGCTGCCCCAGCTGCTCAAAAAGGCGGGCGTCGATTACTTCGTGACGACGAAGATCGACTGGAGCCAATACAACAAGTTCCCATACAGCCTGTTCTGGTGGCAGGGGATAGACGGGACGAGGGTGATCGCGCTGATGCCGCCGCTCAACTACAACGGGAACGTCAGGCCGGCGGACTGCGTCGAGCAGTGGAGGAGGTTCAAACAGAAGGACATATACGACGAGGTGATCTTCAGCTTCGGCCACGGCGACGGCGGGGGCGGGCCGACGAAGGAGATGATCGAAAACGGCATGCGGCTCAAAAACATGGCCGGAATACCGAAATGCCGGTTCGGAAAGATACACGAGTATTTCGAGCGGCTGGAGAGGGAGCTCGACAAGTCCAAGCTTCCCGTCTGGAACGGCGAGCTTTACCTCGAGCTGCACAGGGCCTGTCAGACCACCCAGGCCCGAACCAAGAGGAACAACCGCAAAAGCGAGCTGCTCTACCGCGACGCCGAGTTCATCTCCTCCTGGGCCTTCCTGCGCGGCGGGACATACAGACAGGAGGAGCTCTACGAGGGGTGGAAGATCATCCTGCGCAACCAGTTCCACGACATCCTGCCCGGCTCGTCCATAGGCGAGGTCTACGAGGACGCCGAAAAGGATTACGCCAAGGTCTTCAAGATCGGAAGGGAAGCCCTCTCCGAATCGCTCAAGACCCTCTGCTCCAAGATCGACACGTCGGGCGAGGGGGAGGCGATCGTCGTCTTCAACACCCTCTCCTGGGAGAGATCGGACGTGGCGACCTTGAAGGTCGAGATGGAGGATGATGAGTTCGTTATCCTCGACCCCTCCGGCCAACCCGTCCCCCATCAGGTGATCTCGCGGGAGGGCAGGTCGAAGGAGATCCTGTTCCAGGTCAGGGACATCCCCCCGCTGGGATACGCGGTTTACAGGCTGGTTCGGGGCAGGAAAGCTAAGTTCGAATCGGAGCTTAAGGCCGAGAAAGATCTGCTCGAAAACAGGTTCTTCAGGGTGAAGCTGAACGATAAGGGACAGATCGTCTCGTTGTATGACAAGCTGAACGACAGGGAGGTTTTGGCGCCCGGAGGGAGGGGGAACGTCCTGGAGCTTTTCGACGACCGGCCACACGCCCACGACGCGTGGGATATCGACTTCAACTACGAGGATATCCGGTGGGAGATCGACCGGGTCGAGTCGATCGAGGTCGTCGAGGAGGGGCCGGTCAGGGCGGCGGTCAAGGTCAGGCTGCGCACCGAAAGGTCGACTATCGAACAGCTCATAGCGGTCTACAGCTCGATCCCTCGCATCGATTTCATCACGCGCGTGGATTGGCACGAGAAACGGACGTTGATGAAGGTGGCCTTCGAGGTGGACGTGCTTTCGCCCAAGGCGACCTATGAGATACAGTTCGGCGCCATAGAGCGTCCGACACATCAGAACACCAGCTGGGACAGGGCGAAGTTCGAGGTGCCAGCGCACAGGTGGGCGGATCTCTCGGAGACGGGATACGGCGTCAGCCTGATGAACGACTGCAAATACGGCCACAGCATAATCGGGAACGTCATGAGGCTGTCGCTGCTCAGGTCGCCCATCAGCCCCGATCCGAACGCCGATCAGGGAGAGCATCTCTTCACCTACTCGCTCTACCCGCACAAGGGCGACTGGAGGGAGGCCGAGACGGTGAGGAGGGCCTATGAGCTGAACGTCCCGCTCATAACCGTTTTGGAGCCGGCCCACCCCGGCGAGCTGCCCAGCTCCGGCTGGTTCGCCCGCCTCGACGCGCCCACGGTCGTGATCGACACGGTCAAGAAGGCAGAGGACTCGGACGACCTCATCATGAGGCTTTATGAGTCGCAGGGATGGAGGGGGAAGGTCAGGATCAGGTTCGGCGAGAGGCCGAAAGAGGTCTTCGAGTGCAATCTGATGGAGGAGGACGACCAAAAGCTGGAGATGGGGGACGGCGAGTTGGAGATCTTCATCAAGCCTTTCGAGGTCAAAACCCTGAAGCTCAGATATCGGTGAAGGAGGTGCGGCGTGGAGGTCAAGGGATGTTTGGGGGTGATCATAGGGCATAGAAGCGTCTTCCCAGGCCACCTGGCCGAGAGGGCGAGGGAGGAGATCGCCCGGGTTCTGAGGGAGCACGGGATCGAGCCGCTGATCCTGCCCAAAAGCGTCACCCCTTACGGAGCCGTGAGCAGCCTGGAGGACGCCGTCAAATACGCGCGGTTCCTGGGGGAGAGGGGGGACGATATCGACGGGATACTGGTCAGCCTGCCGAACTTCGGGGACGAGAGAGCGGTGGCGGAGGCGATAAGGATGTCGGGGCTTTCGGTGCCGGTGCTCGTGCAGGCCTATCCGGATGAGCTGGACAAGATGGACGTGCGTAACAGGAGGGACAGCTTCTGCGGAAAGCTTTCGGTCTGCAACAACCTCAGACAATACGGGATACCCTTCTCGCTCACCAAGCTCCACACCGTCTCGCCGACGTCCGAGGAGTTCTCAAAGGATCTCGAACGGTTCATGGCGATTTGTCGGGTCGTGAAGGGGTTGAAAGGGGCGAGGATAGGGGTCATAGGCGCCAGGACCTCCCCGTTCAAAACCGTCCGGTTCAACGAGAGGCTGCTTGAAGGGCATGGGATATCGATCGAGACGGCCGATCTGTCGGAGGTGATCGCCGCCGTCGAAAAGCTGGGCGACTCCGATGAGGCGGTCCGGGCCAAGCTGGAGGGGTTGAGGTCATACTGCCCCGCCGAGGGCGTCCCGGAGGGATCCCTGCTCAATATGGCGAAGCTGGCGGTCGTCTTGGAGAGGTGGGTCGAGGAAAACGGCGTGAGCGCCTGCGCGTTGAGGTGTTGGCCGGAGCTTCAGGAGACGTTGGGGATCTTCCCGTGCGCCGTCATGAGCATGATGAGCAACTCCAGGATCCCGTTCGCGTGTGAGACCGACGCCATGGGCGCCCTGTCGATGTATGCGCTGCAGCTGGCGGCCGATAAACCCGCCGGCCTTTTCGACTGGAACAACAACTACGGCGACGACCCGGATAAGGCCGTCCTCTTCCACTGCAGCAACATCCCCGGCGACATGCTCGAGGGCTTCCGTATGTCCTACAACTTCATAGACGCCAACGCCCGCGGCACGCCCGAAAAGTCCTACGGGACGTGCGCCGGAAGGGTCAAGCCCGGCCCGATGACCTTCCTGCGGATATCGACGGATGAGGCGGGCGGGAGG
>QNBQ01000251.1 GCA_003645735.1 Candidatus Poribacteria bacterium | reverse complement strand
GGAGATGGGTTTTGATCTTGTGTCTGGCGGCGGTTGGATTCCCCGCCGCAAGGGGGGAGATCGACCCGGGGACGATCGTGGCGCTCTGGCTGTTCGATGAGGGGACGGGGAAGGAGGTGGAGGACAGCTCGGGGAACGGTCACAAGGCCGTCCTGAAGGATGGGGCGCCCAACTGGGTGAGAGGGAAATACGGCGGAGGGTTTGAGTTCACGGGGGTGGAGTATTTCGAGGTGGAGAACTCGGCGGCGGAGCTTTCTTTCGGCGGGACAAAGCCCTTCTCGATCACCGCCTGGGCTTTGCCCAGAGGTGGTGGATACGTCGTCACCAAGTTCAACCGCCACGTAATAGGCGAATACATCCTCATGATAACGGGGAGCAACACGGTCCTCTTCCACAGGGAGGTCGCACCGTGGGGTCTGAGCGGAACCAAGCCCTTGACCCCCGGCGAGTTCGGCCACGTGGCCATAACGTATGACGGGAAGAAGATGAGGATCTACGTCAACGGGGAGCTGGACGTCGAGCAGGATCGGGGCGCACAGAACACCGACCTGACCACGCCCGTCCTCATCGGAGGGCGGTTCATAAACGGCAAGCCCGACCCCTCCGACCGGTTCAAGGGGATACTCGACGAGGTGGCGATCTTCAACGTCGCGCTCACCCAGGAGCAGATCGAAGAGGTGATGAAGGGCCTGGCCCCCGCCAAGGCCGTATCCCCGTTGACGAAGCTCACAACGGTATGGGGTGAGATCAAACGGCGCTGAGTTAAGATGCCCTCACCCCGGCCATCCCTTCGCCAGGCAAGCTCCCCCACAGGCTCGTCGTTCGCGTGACCCCTGCGGATTCGGAAGTTGAAAAAGCACCTCAACAGCGGTTACAATTCAAGGAGATCCCTGATTCGGAGGATTGAAAATGGCGGCTAAGTTTAAGATCGCCTGTCATCTGATAACGTGGGGAGGGGAGCAGAGGAGGGATCCGGAGAAGGTTTTGAGGGAGGTGGCGGAGGCCGGGTATGAAGGGGTTGAGGGGCTGGCCGCCTCATCGCCGGAGGAGCTGGTGGAGCTCGCCAAACTGGCCGCCAAATACGGGCTTCACATCGTAAACGTCGGCGCGCCCGACCCCAGGATGAGGATCGATTTCAACCTGACGCTCGGCAACGACGCGGCCGAAATACCCGCCTGCCGGAGGGCCGATTTCGGCGGGCTGAACCCGACGGATGAGGATTTCAAAAGGGCGGCCGACTCCCTGAAAGAGCTGATCGAATACGCCCAACAGTTCAACGTCAAACCCTTCCACCACGCCCACAGGGGGACGATGATAGAGACCGTCGAGGACGCCGTCAAGCTGCTCAACTACGCGCCCGGCCTCTACCTGCTGCTGGACACGGGCCATCTCCTCGCCGGCAGGTCGAACCCGCTGGAGGCGATAGAGAAGCTCGGGGACAGGATCGCGCACGTCCATCTCAAGGATTTCTACGCGGAGGATCCGGAGACCTGGGACAACCACAAGAGCAAGTGGTGGGAGGAGGGGAGGTTCGAGGAGCTGGGCAAGGGGAACATGGGGCTGGATGTTAAGGCCGTGCTCCAGGGGCTTGAGAGAATAGGCTATGAGGGGTGGGTGACGGTCGAGCAGGACAGGCCGACCCACCACCCGCCGGCCGAGACGGCCAGGATAAACAGGGAGTATCTGAGGAGCCTGGGGTATTGAGCCATGGGAGAGGTTAAGCTCGCGATAATCGGCTGCGGCGGCATGGCCGGCGCTCACCTGAGGGGATACGCCGCCCTCAAAAAGGCCGGGTTCGACGGGTTCGAGATCGTCGCTACGTGCGACATAGATGAGAACAGAGCCATCTCCTTCGCCGACAGGATAGAGGAGCTCCAGGGGAACAGGCCGAGGACATATCGCGAGGTTGAGGAGCTTCTGGAGAGGGAGGAGCTGGACGCCGCCGATGTATGCACGCCTCACCATCAACACCACACCGTTGCGATCGCCTGTCTGGAGAGGGGCGTGGACGTGCTGGTCGAAAAGCCGTTGGCCGTCACGGTCAAGGCCGGAAGGCGAATGATCGAGGCGGCGGAGCGGAACGGGAGGATACTGGCGGTGGCCGAACAGGTGAGGAGGTGGATAAGCTCGCGGGCGATATGGTGGGTCTTCAGCTCCGGGATGCTGGGCGAGCCTAAGCTGATATACACGTGTTCCGTCTCCTACCGGGGGATCGATCCGCGCAACCCGAAGGTGGATCGCCCCAAGCCGTGGAGGGAGGACATCTTCAAGGGCGGGGGCGGATGGGTTTTAGACGTCGGCGTCCATTACGCCGACATGCTCAGGTTCATATTCGGGGAGATCGAGGAGGTCTACGCCGTAGCGGACAATTTGACGCGGGTGACCTATTCCGACGGCCCTTCGACGGTCGAGGACACGGTCAACGCCGTTTTGAAGTTCGAAAACGGGGCGGTTGGGATGTGGTCCTGGAGCAAAGGCGCCCCCGGCGCCAGCCTCAGCTACAACCTGTTCTCCGGACGGCTCGGGTCGATTTACAGCCCTGGCCATTACCCCACGAAGCCGGAGCTGCGGATGTGGAACGGGGAGGTTAAAGGGACGGAGGAGCTGATGAAGATGTTCCTGGAGTCGATCGACGAGGAGACGAGGGAGAGGTTCTTCCCGATGGGGCTGAGGGACGGGGTGGCGATCGAGCTTTACGACTTCATACGAGCCGTTACGGAGAGGGGAAGGCCGGAGGTGGACGGCTGGGAGGGGTTGAAGGCGCAGGCCGTGTGCGAGGCGTTCTTCGAATCGTCGGCCCTGGGGCGACCCGTCAGGGTCGAGGAGGTGCTGGAGGGCGGGGTTGAGGTCTATCAAAGGGAGATCAACGAGAGGTGGGGGATCGAATAGGGAGGGAAAGCCATGTGGGGCTTATCGGTTTTGATAAGCTACCTGTTGGGGTCGATCCCCTTCGGCTTGATAATCGCCAGGCTGTGGAAGGGGGTCGACGTCAGGAGATACGGCAGCGGGAACATAGGTTTCACGAACGTGTTGAGGGTGGCGGGGCCGGGGCCGGGCGCCCTGACCTTGATCCTGGACATCGCCAAGGCGTTTGTCTCCGCTAAGTTCATCTCGCACCTCTGGGGCGACCTCCCCTACCTGGCCCCCCTTTGCGGCGTTGCGGCGATAGTCGGCCACAACTGGAGCGTCTACCTGAAGTTCAGGGGGGGCAAGGGGATAGCCTCGACGATCGGCGCCTTCCTGGCCCTGAACTTCTGGATCACCTTGGCCGCCTTCCTGATCTGGGCGGCGGTCGTGGGCGTCACCCGGTATGTATCGCTCGGCTCGATAACGATGGTCTGCAGCCTACCCGTTCTGGTGGCCGTGTTCGGGGTTGCGAGCGGCTGGACCAATTGGCACACGTATCTGATCATCGCCGCCGCCGTCATAGCGGTTATGGGCGTCGTCAGGCATACCAGCAACATAAAGAGGCTTCTGAGCGGCACGGAGAGGAAGCTGGGGGAGAGGGTCGAGGTGAGATGAGGCGTGTGTGGAGGTCGATCATCATATCGCTGATCATATCGGCTTTCGTCCTCCTCGCGCTCGGCTGCGGCGAGGAGAAGAAGGAGGTCAGGGGAAAAACGGCTCCCGCCGCCGGCTCAAAACCCAGCCCCGTCCGGGCCGCGGAGAAGGGTTGGTTGACCTTCATGGGCGATCTGAGGAGGACGGGCAGAAGCCCCGATAAGTCCATCCATCCCCCTCTGAGGCTGCTTTGGAGGTTCACCACCGGCGGCCCCGTCACGGCCAGCCCCCTGGTCTGGAACGAGACCGTCTACATCGGCTCGTTCGACGGCAGGTTTTACGCGCTCAAGGCGAAGGAGTGGGGCGAGAGGTGGTCGTTCGACTCGGGCGCCCCGATAAGATACTGCGCCGTCATCCATGACGGGAGGGTTTTCTTCTCGAACGTCGAAAACGAGGTCTTCGCCCTGGACGCCCGGACGGGCGAGCTTATCTGGAGGAGGAAGCTCGACAACTGGATCAAATCGCCGCCGGTCGCATACGGCGGCAAAGTCTACTTCGGCGTCTTCAACAGGAAGATCTACGCCCTCGACGCCGAGACGGGGAGGATCAGGGACAGGATCTCCTTCAAAACGACCATAGGCGGGGTGATCTACATCTGCTCCGAGGGG
>QNBQ01000250.1 GCA_003645735.1 Candidatus Poribacteria bacterium | reverse complement strand
GAGGAGAGATCCTGGCCGTGGGAACGGCGTCGACGAGCGCCCCGCTTCAGATATGGGATGTGAGGAGCGGAAAGCTGAGGGCCGTTCCGAGGGGACATATAAGGCCGGTCTATTCCGTGGCTTTCAGCCCTGACGGTGAGCTTCTGGCATCGGGCGGCTCAGACGGGGCGATCCACCTCTGGGAGGCGGTCAGGTGGAGGAGGATCGGCTCGTTGAGGGGAGGCCCGGATACCGTCCCCTCGCTCGCCTTCAGCCCGAACGGGGAGCTGTTGGCATCGAACGGGGCGGATGGAACGGTCATCCTCTGGGACATCAAAAGGGAAAGGGAGGCAGGGGTTTTGAAGGGCCTCTCGGTTCCCATCGGCGCCTTGGCCTTCGATCCCAGGGGAAGGCTTCTGGCGGCTGGGGGATGGCTGTGGGATCGGGGTGGGCTGGCGGTCTGGAGCGTCGAGTGGGAGGTGGTCTTCAAGCCTGAGGGGATCAAGCCCGTCACGTCCCTGGCTTTCGATCGAAGCTGGGATCTGCTCTTCGTCGGCTGTAAGGACGGGAGGGTCCAGGTCTGGGACATATCGAGGGGCGTGAGGATCGCCGAGCTGGACGCGGGCGATCGGGTGACCGATCTCCTCCTCAGCCCCGATGGGTCGATCCTGGCCGTCGGGACGGCCAGCGGGTTGGTGAGGGTTTGGACGGTAGAAGGGGGACGCCCCATTTATCCCGGCCACGCGCTCGCGATGAGGTGGGGCGCTTTGAAGGCGGGGATGCTCCGCCCCAACTTCCCCAACCCGTTCAACATGGAGACATGGATACCGTGTCTGCTCTCGGGAGGGGAGAGGTTGGAGATCTATGACCTGAGCGGCAGGCTTGTGAGGAGGATCGACCTTTCGGGTCTGCCGCCGGGGAGGCATCTGATCAGGTGGGACGGGAGGAACGATCTGGGAGAGGAGGTCTCAAGCGGCGTCTACTTCATCATCCTGATAGGCGATGGGTTCTCCAGGAGCTTGAAAGCATCAGTGGTAAGATAGGAGGGAACGGATGATGAGATACGCGATCCCGTTCCTTTCAGCTTTATCCCTTCTTTTGGGATCGCTCTGTGATGCCGAGCTATCGGGGATCAAACTGTTGATCACCGCCACCATAGGGTGGAACCATGAAATATTCCTGATGGAGGGTTTGGAGGGAAAGCCGGTCAGGTTGACCGATAACCCCGCCTTCGACGCCCATCCCCGCTGGGCACCCGACGGTGAAAAGCTCGTCTTCACCTCCGACAGGGACGGAAACAGGGAGCTTTACATCCTCGACCTGAAAAGCGGGGAGATGAGGAAGCTCACCTCATCCGATGAGGAGGACGATTACCCGGTGTGGTCACCTGACGGCAGATGGATAGCCTTCGCCTCGTTTTTAATTGGCAGGCCCGATACGTTAAAGCTATCCTTCCTGAATCCCCTCAGGGGGAGGAAGGTTCAGTTGAAGGATGATCTCGGGTTGATCCCCTTCGCGTGGAGGAGGGACGGCCTGTTCCTTTACGGGCCGGAAGGGATATACAAGTTGGACCCCCTCCAGGTCATGAGGGAAGGGGGATTGAAAGCAGAGATGATATACCCGAGGCCGGAGCAGATCCGGGTGTTCGGACATTTCGGGATATCCATGCCGTTTGAGAGGGATCTGGTCGTCCTCGCCGATAGCGACTGGTTCAACCGGTTCGATCTCTACCTCATGAACCTGCGTGACGGGGGGTTAATCAAGCTGACGAACGACAAGGCGAAAGATACGTCTCCCTGTCTCACCCCTGATGGGCGGTTCATATTCTTCATATCCAACAGGAAGGGGTGCTTGGGGGGAGGCGACATCTACATCATGGGGGATGACGGGAGGATAGTGAGACAGCTGAAGTTGGATCTGGATGAGGCCGAGGTATCCGTTTATGATCCGGCCTACGATTACTTCGCCTCCCCTCTTCTCGATTTGAAACCGCTCACATGGGGCGTGATAAAGAGGAAGGGAGGTAGGTGAAGATGAGAAAAACATCACATCCCGCCCTCCTCAATGGGGGATTAGCGGCGGCGTTCCTGCTCGCCGCGGCGATGTCATCCCTCCTGACGCCCTCCTTCGCGCTCGATCTGAACCTCGGCGATGTGAAGATCCTCTTCTCGAAGAGGGAAGGGGATAATTACGACATCTACCTCCTGGAGAGGCCGGGCGGGAAGCCGATCAGGCTGACGAACCACCCGGCCTATGATGGAACCCCGCGATGGTCGCCCGATGGCAAAAAGGCGATCTTCATCTCCCAAAGGGATGGCGAAAACCGGCTTTACCTCATAGACCTGGAGGACAGGGCCATCGAGCCGCTGAAGATCCCCGATAAATGGGCTTGGATAGGTAGGCCCGAATGGTCGCCCGACGGGAAGAAGATACTGTTTTCGGCCAGGGATCAGCTGTGGGGCTTCAACAAGGAATACGGGCTTTACCTGTTCGACGTGTATAGCGGCAAGGTGAGCAGGCTTATCAAGGAGTGCGGCTTCGGAGCGTGGTTGAGCCCGCGGAGGATCATCGGGTTTTACAGGGGGAAATTTCACATCCTGGACGTGAGGCTCGGGGAGCTTCAGCAGTTCTCCCTTCCTCAGGGCGTTTTCCCTACCCTCAGGATCTCCCCCTCGCCGGATGGGAGGAGGATCGTGTTCGACGGCGGAAACCCGAACCCGATGAGCGGAGGTCGCCACGAGATATACCTGATGGATCTGACCACCGGGGAGGTGGTCAACCTGACGAACAGCCTCCGGGTGGGCGAGGGCGCCCCCTGCTGGACCCCCGATGGCCGCTTCATCCTCTTCCCAAGGGAGGTCGATCGGGAGTGGGATATATTCATCATGACGCCCGATGGGAAAATCGTGGGCAGGTTGGGGCTTGAGGGCAGAAACTTCTCGCCGGATGTGTTCGACCCAAACCACGTGTATTCCATACCGCCCCCGATCGATTTGAAGGCCGTGTTGTGGGGGGCGGTGAAGAGGGGAACCCCGGGAGGTGAACGAGAATGGAAATACTGAGCGGTCAGCTCGTCCCCCTGTTTTCGCTTCTCGCCCTGCTTGCGTCGATGGCCCCGATCGATGAGAGCATCCTCTTCACCGTATCGGGCGAGATATGGGTCATGGACCCACAGGGCGGGAGCCGAGAGCGCCTCGTCCAGGGGATATATCCGAGGTTTTCCCCGGACGGGCGGAGGATAGCCTTCTGCCGGTGGTAAAACGCTTGAGGAGGTGAACCTATATGAGGAGGATCGTTTTGAATGGGGCGATCTCGGGCTTATCCCTGATCGCCCTTCTGACGTTCACATCGCTCGGCTTATCAAGCCTCAAGATGCTCTTCTGGGAGGACGGCGATATCTGGCTCACCGAGCTGAAAGGCAAGAGGTTCTCAAAACCCCAAAACCTGACAAATCACCCGGCAGGGGATACTCACCAGAGATGGTCTCCCGACGGCAAAAAGATCGCCTTCGCATCGGACAGAAACGGAAACTTCGAAATCTACATCCTCGACCTGCAAACCAAAAAGCTCACAAGGGTTACCCATAACAGGGCGAACGACTGGGTTCCGGCCTGGTCCCCATCAGGCAGAAAGCTTGCCTTCATATCAAGAAGGGAGCCGGGAGGGATTTACGTCCTCGACCTGATCTCTAGGAAGCTCAAATACCTGGAGGGAACCAGAAAGGCGAACTGGATCGAGTGGAGGAAATGGAATAAGATCGCCTTCGTCGTCTCCACCAGGGAAAGAGGGAACGAGCTTTACGAGGTGGACGTGGTCAAGGGTCAGATCGAGATGATCGCTCATCTCTCACCTCCTCCCAGGGGTCTTTTCAGGTTCAGCATTTCGCCGGATGGGAGGAGGGTCGTTTTTGACTCTCAGCATCAGATGATAGGAGGGAGCAACCAGTTCGATGTTTTCCTTTTCGATCTTTCGACCGGGAAGGTTAGGAACTTGACCAACCACCCCTATCACGATTTCGATCCCCGTTGGTTCCCTGACGGTAGCTTGATAGCTTTCAGCTCTACGAGGAAGGAGAGCGTAGGGGGGTCGGACATTTACTTGATGAAGCCGGATGGGAGCATAGTGGAGCAGCTCAGGCTTGAGAGGAGCCAGTCCCTGCCCGAGCTGTTCGATCCCAATTATGCCTATTCCAT
>QNBQ01000249.1 GCA_003645735.1 Candidatus Poribacteria bacterium | reverse complement strand
GAAGACCACATCGCTCGCCCTTATGACGGGCCGCTCACCCTTCGACATCGCTCACCTCCCCGGCTTGATCTTCCACCTGCCTCCCTCCTTGACAAGCCTTCCCTCCTCGATCTCCCTGCTCTCATCCTTCCCTCTTCCCTTCCGCCTCACCTTCCAGATCACCTCGGCTTTGAACTTGATCTCTTCATCCCCCGGTTTCGTGATCTCCACCCCTATCACCTCAATCTCCATCCGTTCTATCTCTTCAAAGCTTCGCTTCATCTCCTCCACAGATCGCTCAAACTCCTCTGCGATGACGAAATCCCTCAGCACATTGACGTTCTTCGTGTTAGCAGCCGTCTCGATTGCCTTGAAAAACCCCCTCACGAACCCCTCCGCCTCCCTCATCTCCCTCGTCAGGTTGAAGACGATCCCCGTCCTCACCTCGCCCGGCTCGGCGTCTATCAAATACGAAGCCGACAGATCGCCCCTCATGACCGTCAGCCATCTCAGAGGCTCGCCCTTCACATGCCGATACTCGAAACACCCCTCCTCATCGGTCCGAATCCTCCCGCTCCCCCTCTTGCCAGAATATTCGTATCCGATCTCAAGCTCCTCGTTCGCTATGGGCCTCCCCCCTTCGCCGAGAACCCTCCCCCTGACGATCGCCCTGGCGCCGAGGGAGAAGTCGCACCTCTCAAGCACATCGCCAGGCTTCAGGCTCAGCCTCTTCGTTACCTTCTTGCCCCCGAATTCGATGGCTATGCTCTCCAGCTTGAGGAAAGGACGGGGGGAGATGAACTCATATCGCCCCTCGCCGTCCGTGTAAAGAGGCAGCAGCGTCCCGTCGCATCCGGTGCGACCGAACATCTGAGGGATCTCAACGACCAGCCCTGTAAGAGGGGGAATGTTTCCGCTGAAGTCCACTTTTACCCCCGCGTTGATAAGCGGCCTTCCGTCGGGATCGAATATCCTGCCGCTGATCCGGATCGAGGGGACGAGCATCACCTTAAGCCCCTTTATCTCCTCGCCGCTTCCCACCGACAGCGCCAGCCCTCCCTCCTCCTGACGCTCGGCGTTTCCCGGGGGGATTATCGCGTAGGCAACCTTCCACTCAGGGGAACCCGAGTATATGCGCGTGTAGCTGCCCGACGGGACGTCCTCGAAAACGAAGCTTCCGTCCGGCAAAGTGAGGGCCTGGGGATCGATGTCGGGCGAATGAACCGGTTCGGCGAGCAGAAGTTTGACCCCGCCCACAGGCGAGCCTGAGGTCATGTCGATCGCCACGCCCGATACCTTGGCAGACCGCTCTTTGAACTCGAAATCCACCACCGCTTCCTCCCCCAGCGCCAGCCTGACGTTCTCAACGGTCACCGGCTCGTATCCCTCGGCCCTCCCGGTCACCTTGCAGATTCTCCCCCGCCGGCCTTCCCTCCAGTAGAGGTTCGAGAGGGTGAACCTGTAGCCCCCGTCCGGATTGATCGGACACCAGATCCGCCCGTAGACCCCCTCGCCTTCGATCACGATGAGAAGCCTTTTTGAGCCTTTCGTCCCCTTGGCCCTGCCGGATATGATCGGCGCCGGTTTGAGGGTGAAATCCCTCTCTATGACCTGGCCGGCTTTGACGGTCTGAGGCGTCTCGAAGCTCTCGGTGATCATCCCCGGGCTTTCGACGACCACCTTTATGGGCCTCCCGTTGGTTTGGGGCACCTCGATCCTGTATCTCCCCTTTTCATCCGTTTTGATGGGCTTCGAAAACTCGATCTTCCCAAGGAAAGAGGCCGCCAACCCCCATTTGACGACCGCCCCTTCTATCGGCCTTCCCGACTCGTCCCGGACCGTCCCCGTGATGATCGCCTTTCCGGTCATCGGCTGGGCCGCCGGGCCGAGAAGGCCCAGCCCGAAAAACAGGAACAACACCGCTTCAATCGCCCATCCTCTAACGCCCATCGATCATCCCCCCTTCCGATGTGATCCCGGCCTCTGAGCCGGGAAGATGTGAGGTATGGGCGAGCGGAAGGCGTCCAGGATGACGGGCGACCACGGCCTCTCGCCCTTGAGCCTCCCGCCGAAGACGATGATCTCGGGCTCGCCCGCGCTTTCAAACGCCTCCCCCGGCCTGAGGCTCACCGGCTTCTTAAGCGGTCTAAAGGCGTCGGCGTGATAGCTCGTATCCCTCCAGTAGCGCACGTGCACCTCGCCCGACCTGCTCGCCGCGCCGTAGAAGGTCCCGACCCCCTCATCGGCCCACATCCCCATGTTGAGGTAGTAGTTCGGCACGTCGGGGCCTCCCACCTCGTCCCCCTCGGTTGAGCCGCCGATCAAGGGGTAGGCGAAGATGAAGTAGCCCTCCAGCTTCCACTCCTCATCCGACCGGTTCCTGATCCGGAACAGCCTCGCCGACGCCCATTCCCTTCCGGGATACAGGGCGAGCCTGCACAATGCCTCGAAGCCCTCCCCCCTCAACGACGCCCAGATGACGGCCCTCAACGGCCCCTTCGATATCTTCAGAAGCTCCGTCCGATCCGGCGCCGGGTATCTCAGCTCCCCCTTCACGTTCTGCCTCAGGAGCGGGTAGATCCTCCCCAGGATCGTCCCCTCCAGTTTCACCTCGTCGGCCAGATCGCCGCCCGCCCTCGACTTGACGACCCTCAGCCTCCCGTTGTCGATCTCAACCCTCCCGTTCCTCTCTTCGACCGCCATCCCTTCGG
The DNA here is from genome assembly GCA_003645735.1 of Candidatus Poribacteria bacterium. Lineage (GTDB taxonomy): Bacteria > Poribacteria > WGA-4E > B28-G17 > B28-G17 > B28-G17. The sequence continues at coordinate 1,488 of QNBQ01000249.1, read as the reverse complement.
GGAGACCCTCAACCCCCTCCCTCACCGGCTCGGAGGCCAGGTAGAGGTAAACGGTTTTGGACTCCCCCGGCCCAAGCGGGCATCTCAGGCAGATCTCGCTGAGATTCGAAAGACCTTCTCCGGGCGAATCGATCTGGATCGGAATCCCCGCTCCTTCGGCGTCGAGGGCGGTTATCTGTGAAGGCTTGAAATTCGACCAATCGATCTCAGTCGAGATCTCCCCCAGGCTCAGCGGGACGAAGGGGTTGGAGGTGGGGACATCCCTCGGGTTTTTGAGGACGATCGGCATCCTGGCGATCCACCTCGCCCCTTTCGGCGGCTCCGGCCAGGGAGCCGGCTCCGGCTCAGGCCTTCGCCGCTCCTCATACCCGCGCTCCCTGATCTCGTAAACCCTCCTGTTGACCTCCCTCACGACCTCCACGAACTCCCGGTATGGCTCGTCCCTTTCGTTGACAAGCCCGTAGTTGCTGTCCTCCGGGAAGGTGCTGGAGATGCCCAGGGCCGGCTCGTCGACCCACATGAAGTAATCGGAGCCGACCACGAACGGCAGCGAGAAGAAGGTCGTCTGGTAGATCTCGAAACACCTCGCCTTCTGCCTCTGGGTGTCCACCCTCATCCCCGCCCCGTGTTTGCAGGGCAGGCCGCTGTCCAAGGCGGGGAAGGACCACTCCGTCACCATGAGCGGCCGCTTGCACAGCTCATACCGTCTCTTCAGATGCTCCACCAAACCGATCGGCTCGCCCGTGTCGAGATCGACCCTGCCGTAGAAGTTCAGCGTGACGATGTCGCAATATCTCCCGGCGGCCCTCCAGACCGGCTCCGGGGCGTCGCCCGCGAACCTGCAGCCCAGGATCATGTGGTTCGGGTCGTATCGCCTTATGGCGGCAGTCGTTATCGAGAAGTATTTTTCGGCGACGAGGGCGACGAAATCCATCGCGTCCCTCTCCATCGCCTCGTTCCTCGGCTCGGCCCAGTCCGTCCTTTCGAGCATCTCGTCGAACGATTTGAAATCCGTCCCCCACACCCCGTTCAGTCTCTCCACTGCCCCGTACCGCTCCCTGAGCATATCGACCAGGGCTTTTTTGGCGGAGTGTTCGGGCGGCTTTTTGACCGCCTCGGCGAATATGCCCCACGGCCTGTGGACCTTGCCGAACCACTCAAGCTCGTTGTCGAGGAAATAACCGAAGAGCCACGGGTCGTCTCTGGCCTCCGAGCAGATCTCCCTGGCCCGTATATCGCAGTATTCCTCGAACTTCGGGCTGAAGACGTTCGGGAAGCCGGTCCAGTGAACTTTGGGGACGATATCCTCATATGACGCGAAGCCGGAGCCGAGCCCCAGGAAGATGGTGTGCGCCAGTCCCTTGTAGCGCAGCGATTCGGAATGTCCGGCGCCCAACAGGTTGAAGCCCCAGTCCAGAAGCCTCCTTATCGTGGCCTCGACCCATCTCCCCTCCGATCCGTATCTCTCGATGTTGTTCCTGTGATACG
>QNBQ01000248.1 GCA_003645735.1 Candidatus Poribacteria bacterium | reverse complement strand
GTCTTGGGGCTGGGGCTTATGGGCGACATGGCCGCCCAGCTCCTCGGGCTGACGGGGCTTGAGACGATCGGGATCGACCTGCACGCCGGCAGGCTGAAGGCCGCGGAGGAGTGCGGCGTTTCGGCGACCGTCAACGCCTCCTCCGCTGACGTCGCGGAGGAGGTGCTCAGGATGACCGATGGGGAGGGGGTCGAGGTGACGGTCGAGGCGGTCGGCAAACCCGATCTGCTCCCGCTCGCCCTGAGGATAACCCGGCCCGGCGGGGAGGTGATCCTGTTGCGGACGCCGAGAGGGGAATGGGAGACGAACGCTGCCGAGCTCCTCAGGGAGATCTTCGAAAAAGGGATCTCGCTGAAGGGCGCCCGAAGGGAGGAAACCTCCCGCAACACGCACATCGCCCTCGAGCTCATAAGATCCGAAAGGATCAAGGTCGACCCGCTCATCACGCACGTCATCAAACCCGAACGGGTCAAATCGGCCTACGAAGGGCTGCTGAACAGGAAGGACGAGTTTCTGGGGGTGGTAATCGACTGGAGGGAGGGGTGAGATGAGGATCGAGTTCCCCAACCCGTTTAAAGCGCCCGGCAGGTGGTTCAAGGGCAACCTTCACACCCACACCACCCAAAGCGACGGGGCGCATACCCCTCAGGAGATCGTGGACAGATATGCGCAAAACGGCTACGATTTCCTCGCCATAACGGATCACGACAAGCTAATCCCCCTCGACGACCTCGACCCGCGGGGCATGCTGCTCATACCCGGGGAGGAGGTCGGCGTCGGGAGGGGGGAGTTGGGATCGAGCTTCCACCTCGTCCTGCTGGGGATTCAGAGGCCGATCTCGGCTAAATCGCCTCAGGCGGTCATAGACGAGGCCAGGGAGCAGGGCGGCGAGGTCGTGCTCTGCCATCCCTATTGGTCGCTTCTGACGCTAAGCGACCTGCTCTCCATAGACGGATACATCGCCATAGAGGTGTTCAACTCGACCTGCCATCACAGCATCGGGAAGGGTTTTTCATCCGTCCACTGGGACGGGCTGCTCGCCGCCGGGAGGAGGGTTTGGGGCGTGGCGGTTGACGATGCGCATCACCATTTCAACGACCATCGGCCCGACGACGTCTGCGTCGCCTGGATATCGGTCAAGGCCGAGGAGCTGAGCTTGGAGGCCATACTCGAATCGATGAGGAGGGGGCTGTTCTACTCGAGCTTCGGGCCGGAGATAATCGACCTGAGCGTTGAGGGCGGGGTCATCCATGTCAAAACCACCCCGGTCAAGCACATAACGTTCGCCTCGGGGGCGGGCAGGGGCGAGAGGTGGACGGCGATCGAAACCGAGACGATCACCGAGGCTCATCACACGATAAGGGAAGGGGAGAGGTTCATAAGGGTGGAGTGTATGGATCGGGAGGGGAGGTGGGCTTGGACGAACCCGATCCTGATCACGGACTGATCTCCACCCTCCTCCCCTTGGAGGCGGACTCATAGATGGCGTATAGGACCTTCTGATCCATCAATCCGTCCCGCGCGTCGGGCGATACCTTTCTCCCCTCCAGTATGGCGCGGGCGAAAGCCTCAAGCTGCCTCTCATAGGGGTCGGCGTCCGGGGTGGCGGGGGTTTTATACTCGCCCGTCCGGGCGTCGAAGACCTTGACCTCGCTGCCGCGTCTGTAGTAGGGGAAGAAGACCCGGGCGACGACGCTGCCGCCCCGGCCGTGGACGACCACCCCCTCGAACCAGTCCATCCTGACGGAGCAGATCAGCTCCATCGTCCCCCCGGCCCCGTCCTCGAACTCCAGCAGGCTGAGCGAGGCCCTATCGCCCCCCTTGGAGATGAACCGGCTCGTCACGGCGGCGATCTCCCCGCCGAAGAACCTGAGCGTGTCGACCAGGTGCACCCCGTGGGTCAGCAACATCTCCAGGTGAGGGTCTTCGATGACCCTCCCGGGCCTCCTCTGTGAGGGGCTTCCCGTCAACATGGGGACGAGGCTCCTGACGTATCGACCGTGCATGACCGTGTCGCAATACCAGCCGCTGACGGTTAACCTCTCCCCCATCTCCTGGGAAGCGAACCTCTGCGCGAACTGAAGCCCGGGATCATACCGCTTCATACACCCCAGCTGCACCTGTCTGCCGGTCTCCTCACAGACCTCGACGATCTCCTCGCACTCCTGAACGGTTATGGCGAGCGGTTTTTCGCAGAGCACGTCCTTGCCCGCCCGCATCGCCTCGATACAGATCTCCGCGTGATAAGCGTGATGGGTCGCGACCAGCACCGCGTCTATATCTGCCTTCTCCAGCATCTCCCTGTAATCGGTGAACCTCTGAGGGACCTCGTATCTGGCGGCGATCCTCTCCAGGAGATCCTCGGCCACGTCGCAGACCGCCACAAGCTCGACGTTCTCAGCCTTTTTGAGGGCGGGAAGGTGGGCTATCTGGGCTATGCCGCCGCACCCTATAAGCCCGATCCTTAGCTTCTCCACATCACTCCTCCTCCCCCTCTATCAGCTCCTCCAGCTCCTCCTGTATCCTGCCGACCGGCAGCGGTATGTCCTCATCGATCTCCACCAGAGGTATATCCACGCCCACCTCCTCTTCCGCCTCTTCCTCGACCTCCTCTTCCTCCTCAAGCTCCAGCAGCTCCTCAAGCTCCTCCTCCTCGACCCCCACGGGCAGCTCCTCGGGCTTGCCCAGCTCGTAGATCCTTATGGGTATCTCGTCGCCCTGCCTTTCGCCCGCCACCTCGCACCTGAACCTTATCCCCTCCCTCATCTTCTCGATGATCATCTCGGCGATCGACTCCTCCAGGTAGCCTATCGGCTCGTCCTTCTTGTTGAGCACGGCCACCGCGTTCGGCTTATACATGTCCTCAAGCCGCCTGTATAGCTTGACCTCATCGCCGGGGGACACTTTAGCGTCCGGGAACTCCGAGACCTTGACCACCTTTGCCTCTATGGCCTCAAACTCGCTCATCGCCTCTCCCTCCCTGCCTTAATCTGCAGAGGGGGATTTTACCATTAACGCCCGGCTCATTCAAGCTGCGGAAGCAGCAGCGGCTCCCTCTCACCGTAGATGCTCTCCTCGCCTATCCTTATCGTCACCGTCTCGGTCGCCCACTGCTTGACCGGCCTCAGGTTGAGGTCCTTGACCGGGAGGTTGACGAGCTGGAAGGCGTTCTCCGAGGAGAAGAACTTGATCGGGGAGGACGGGTCGTCCGGGTTGACCGAGGAGAGATCCAGCGGCTTGGTCGTGGCGATCGCCTTTATCGTCTCTATGCCGGGAGGCCCTCCCACCTCGATCTCATAGGTGTCCACGGATGGGATGGTGAACTTCTGACCGGCTCCGATGAAGTTGTCCTTCTCGTATTCGTTCGGGAACAAGACGTATACCTTGCCGCTGGTGGTTATGTCGATGATCGTTATGTAGCAGTCCCTGGTCGGCTGGACGGAGATCTTGATCGTCTCGCCCGGCTTGTAGACCGCCCCCTCGCCCTTATCGACGGTCAGGTTTATCCTGAAGGCGGGCGTCTCGTTCGTGAGCTTGGCGAGGTTCTTGACCACGTAGCCGGTTCTCAGCTCGTTCATCGCGCTGTTTATGAGCGCCTTCCCCGCATCGGCTATCCTGTCGGGCGATGCCTTTATGAGATACGGCCTCCAGGAGTTGTTCAGGTTGACGTTGATCACCCTCATCTCGACGTTCACAAGCTCCCCCTCCTGGGAGAGGGTCGTCCTTATGAGCTTATCGGGGGCCGTATCGGGGGACACGAGCTGGATGAACTTCTCCGCCTTCAGCGCCTCCTCGATCGCCTTCTTCAGCTGGGGAGCCAGCTTCTTGAGGAGCGGATCGTCCCCGGCCCTCGGCTCCTCGACGAAGACCAGGAGCTTATCCGACTCTATGGGCTTGGCGTAGAGGACGACCTTGTCGCCTTCTTTGACCTCCCCCTCCAGAACGACGCACTTCGACTCCTTCTCTGAAACCTCGATCACTTTAATCCTGCCCTTCCCCTCCCCCGAAAGATCGGTCCGGTCGGCGTCGAAGACGGCGTAGATAGCGCCTTTGACGGCCCCGTCCTCCGATCCCTGATCGATCCGGACGATCTGTCCCTCGACCTTAGCGATAAGTCCATAGGGGACGGTCGATCTGACCTCGCCGACGAACGTCTTGCCGACGTAATCGCCCTCAAGCTGCGGATCCTGCTCCCATCCCTCGGACTTTAT
>QNBQ01000247.1 GCA_003645735.1 Candidatus Poribacteria bacterium | reverse complement strand
TCTCATCGCTCTCCAAAACCCCGCTCCAGAAGGAGACCAGCTTGGCGACCGTCGGCATCTCGATCCCCATCCGCTCCGCCATCCCGCCGCCCGGCTTCTGGGGGACGATCCCCTTCCTGACCACCCACCCGAGCGTGTCGGCGGTCTCGACCCCCAGCGACTGATCCCTCAGTATCCCCTCGTAGGGGTCGGGCGTCCTGAACCTCGTGATCCGGAGTATCCCCTCATCGACTATCGCCACCGTCGCCTTATATCTGCCCTCCCCCTTGATCACCACCTCAAGCTTCCCGCCGGGCTCTATCGTCTCGGGCGCCTCGACGGTCAGGGGCAGCCTGTGTCTCGACGGCCTAACCCTTACCCTCTTGACGCCGAACGCCCTCCTGACGAGGTATTTCTCGTCCGTCCTGATCAGCAGCGCCGACACGTAAACCGACGTCACCCCCTGCGGCACGACGAAGGAGAGCTTCGAAACCTCGCCCTTGGCCTCCATCCATCTGTGCTCCAACACCTCGTCCAGCTCGACCGTCCAGAGCATCCTCCCCTCGAACGGCAGCAACGCCTCGGCCTCGATCAGGTCGCCGTAATCCGCCGTCTCCTCGCTCAGCCTGATCTCCAGTATCTCGGGCGACTCCGGCTTCTCCGCCTCATACCAGCCCCAGCCGCTGACCACCAGCTCGCCGACCGACCCGCTGACCGGGTCTGAGACCCTCACGAGGTAATCGTGCCAGTAGGTGAGGGGCGTGAAGCTCAGCTCGAACTCCCCGTCCCTCGTCTCAACCTCGCCCTTCCACCTCGGCTCGAACACCCTCGTGTGTTCCCAGGTGAACCTGTTGGCGCGCGGATCCCAGACGCGGACGTAATCGTAGTAGATCTCGAACACCTCATATTTCAGCCTCATCGGCTCCTCCTTGAACGTCCCGTCCGGCAGGACGACCGCCCCTTTGACCGTCACCTCCCTGCCCGGCTCGACCCTCCTCGACTCCGATTTGAGCCCGATGTAGAACGGGAAGGGGTGGACCTTGACCGTCGTCCATCCGCGGCTGACCCTGCCCGTCCCCGCCTCCTCAACCTCGACCGTTATCCTGAGATCCACCCGGTTGCCGAAGATCGACCAGTCCTTGATGCCGCATATCCCCTCCCCTCTTCCCTCCTCGTCGAGCGTCCCCCCGCCGGTCGATGAAGCGCGGGGCGGCTCGCCCCTAAGCCTGACCCTCCCGAAATGATATCCCGGCAGCTTTTTAACGGTGAAGCTCCCCTCGGTCGCCGAGCAGACGAACCTGAACCCTTCGCCGGATGCGGGCGCGCCGAAGAGGTAATCGGCCTTCACCTTGAACCTTATCTCCTCGCCCGCCATATACTCCTCCTTGTCCGTCTCGACCCTGACCTCCATCCTCTCCGGCATGAAGGTCTCGACGAAGACGTTGCCGTATCCGATCGGTTTTTCGCCGACCAGGATCGTGAAGGAGTAATTCCCCGTGGGGGTTGTGGGGGGCAGGTAAAGCTCGAACTCGGCCAGGCCCGTCTCGTCCGTCACCCCGTTCAGATCGGTCAGATGCTTGCCCCGCGGGTCGCGGACCGATACCTTGACGGGGAGCGATACGCCCCTGAACGTTGACTCCTCCCTCAGAAGGACGGCGAAATGGATCGTCTCGCCGGGCCGGTAGAGGTTCCGTTCGGGGTAGAAATAGACCCGATAGCTCGCTTTGCCCGGCCTGATGCCCGAAACTGAAAAGGGGGCGAGCGGGATGGTCGAGGCGGGGAGGAACAGGAAGGTGAAATCGCCGCCTGCCTCCGCCGTGATCAGCCTCGGCTCCCTCTCCCTCATCCGCTCATACCTTATCTCGCAGTAGCCCTCCCCATCGGTCGTCCCCCTGCCCATCAGCACGTTCTTCTGGCTGTAGAGCGCCACCTTCACCCCTCTTTTAGGCGCGCCGCTCCTCACGTCGATCGCCCAAACGTAGACCTTATCCCTTCCTTTCTTGGCTATGAGCGCCAGATCCGTGATGACAACGGCCGCGTTATCGGTCCACCGCCTCCTGTATTCCCAATACCGCCTCTCATACCTCCGCTTCACCTTCTCCGGGACAACCCCCTCCGCCTGAACCCTGTAGATCCCCGGCTCGGACGGGTCGATCAGCTCGGCCAGATCGATCCAGACCAGTTTGGTCTCCCCTTCGGCGTCCACCGCCATCTTTTTCCCTTTGACGATCGGCTCGCCGTAGTATTCGAAGTTGTAGATCGAGCTCATCCCCGCCCATGTGACGTTTTGGGGCGGAACCCTCCAGACGGTCAGCTTTATCTCCTTGAGCGCCCGCACCCGCAGCGGTAGCTTTATCCCCCCGAACCCCCTTCCCAGATACCTCCCCTTGACGGCGAACTGGACGCGCGGTGCCGGGGAGGGTATCCTCACCTTTTGGGTGTAATCCTCCCTCAGGACGGCGTTTTCGGCCGACAGCCCGGCGCGGATCGTCACCCGGTAGGTCTGGCCGGGGGCGAAATCCCCTATGAGGCGGAACCCCTTGTCGTGTTTCTGGACGATGAACTTCACGGGCGGCTCGATCCGGACGTATCTCTCGACCTCCTCCCTTATCCTCACCTTCGCCGCCCCCTGGACGGAGCAGATCACGTTCAGGGCGTATCCGGCGGCGCTCTCCTCGGCGGAGATGCCGGTGATGTAAAGCTCCCTTTCGGGCACCGCCAGCTCGATCCTCTTCTCCTCCTCCAGCTCTATACCCGGAACGGTCGATGGGAGCCCCTTCTTGAGCATCAGCCTGTATAGCTTGTCGCCGGTGTTCAGGAAGGAGATGGTCAGCTTGTTCCCCTGAGGTGAGAGCTTGATGTCGGTTATGCGGGCGGGCTCCCCCGAAGGCGTTTCGACGGAGATGAACCCCTCAAGCCCTATCCCTTTGATGGGCAGGTTGAACTCCGCCTCGATGGAAAGCTCCGGCCCCGACCATTTGGTCAGATGCGCGCTCAGCAGCTCGAAGCTCGGCGTGGCGAAATAAAACGATTTGGGGGCGACCGGGACGGATCTGCCCCTCCCGACCGGTATGCCCCTGACCTCGAACTCGTATCTCGTCCCGGGGGAGAGCGGTTTTTCGAACCTGTAGATGAACCGGTCTTGGGATACCCAGATCACGCTCCCCGGCGCCTCGGGCTTGAAGAGGATCGATCTTTTGACCTCCTCGAACGGGACGGGCCGGCCCACCTCGACCGGAACCCCTTCCAGGTTGGCCACCTCGAAGGTCACCTCGCCGGGCAGCCGATCGGTGAGCTGTCCGGTGGGGCTGACCCTGACGATGATGGGCGTCGGTTTGACCTCCTCGGGACGGCGGATCATCAACAGCGATAGGATGAGCCCCGCTATGACCCCCACGCCGATGATGATCAGCCGCCCCCTCCACCCCATCCCCGGAAACCTCACCGCTTCACCTCCTCAAATGTCATCCGGCTTCCAAACGTTTATCCATTCGACAGCCTCGAAATCCTCATCCCGGGTTGCTATATCTCTGATCCCCAGCCTCTCCATACACGCCAGGTTCAGAGAGTCGTTCGTCATCAGACCGTATCTTTCCCGCAACTGACCGCTGCTGATTATATCATCCCTCGTGATCGGTTCTACGATAATAGGCAAGGCCAGGATAGCCTCCACATCGCGTGAGTATTGAGAGAGAAGTTTCACTATTCTCGGATTCTCCTTGAGCTTTCTCACAGCGTTTCTCAAGGTCACAAATCCCTTTTCCACCGCCTCAGCTACCATCCTTCTGTGTATCAGCTCAGCCATTACTATCGTAGAAACAACAGCTTTAACCTCGCCCTTCAGCACCCTTTGGAGGAATCGAGTGCATTTATCGGAAACGCCGGCGAAATGATATATGAAGATGTTGGCGTCAACAAACACCAGGGTTCCATCCGGGATGGCATCAATATCCATCGAACTCCTCTCCCTCGGCGATCTCCTTTATGATCTCCAAGCTGAGGTTCTTTATCGTTCCCCTCGTCCTCTTGACAGGGTCCTCAGCCTTTCGAATCGTTATCCTCTCCGGTGTTATCTCCACCTCCAGAAGCTCGTCTTCCCCAAAGGTTTTATCTATCAGCTCCGGTATCTCCGAGGATCTGACCCGAAGCAACATAGAAAATCACCTCCTCGCTAATCCGCTTCAAACCACATCTATCGGCCAGAAGATCGGCTTTTTAGGCGGGGCGGCCTTTTCGAAG
>QNBQ01000246.1 GCA_003645735.1 Candidatus Poribacteria bacterium | reverse complement strand
GAGATCATCTCGCCCGACCTTATGAGGGCCACGACCTTGGAGTCGGTCTCCAGGGTCTCGTAGCCGACGAACTTCGTGGAGCCGTATTCGTTCAAGACGTCGGCGTAGACCTCCGCCTTGGAGTAATCGATCTGCCCCTGCCACGACGCCCTGCCCCTGGCCCGCTGCTCCTCCATCGCCTCGTTGAACCCCTTCTCGTCCACGACGAACCCGCGCTCCCTGGCGATGAGCTGGGTCAGATCGAGCGGGAAGCCGTAGGTGTCGTAAAGCTCGAAGGCCTTTCTGCCGGGGATGACCCTCTCGCCCGCCTCCTCAAGCCTCTGAAGCTCCTCCTCCAGGATGGCCAGCCCCCTGTCGAGCGTCCTGTGGAACCTCTCCTCCTCCAGCTGGATCAGCCTCTTGACGTATTCCCGCCTCTCAACGACCTCAGGGTAGGCCTTCCCCATGACCTGGACGATCGGATCGACCAGCCTCCACATGAACGGCTCGTCCATCCCCAGCCTCTTCCCGTAGAGAACCGCCCTCCTTATGATCCTCCTGATGACGTATCCGCGCCCCTCGTTGGAGGGCATGACGCCGTCCGCTATGGCGAAGACAGCGCAGCGGGTGTGATCGGCCACGACCCTGTGGGGCGTTCCGCGCTTGTCGCTGTGGTAATCCACGCCGGTGATGTCGCAGATCATCTCGATTATCGGTCGGAAGACGTCCGTCAGGTAGTTGTCCAACACCCCCTGCAGGACGGCGGTCAGCCTCTCGAACCCCATCCCCGTATCGACGTGTTTCTCGGGGAGCGGCTCCAGCTCGCCCTTTTCATTCCGGTTATACTGCATGAAGACCAGGTTCCACAGCTCGACGTATCTGGGACAGCCGGCGTTTATGCCGCAGACGTGGTTGGGGTCGTCGCTCTGGCACGCCTCCTCGCCCAGGTCGATGTGTATCTCCGAGCAGGGGCCGCAGGGGCCGGTCTCGGCCATCTCCCAGAAGTTCTCGTCCGCCCCGAACCTCAGAACCCTCCCCTTGAGGATGTCCGTCTCCTCATACCAGCACTTTTCCGCCTCGTCGTCCTCCTCGTAAACCGTCGCCCAGAGCCTCTCCTTCGGTATCTTCCAGACCTCCGTCAGCAGCTCCCAGGCGAACCTGATCGCCTCCCGTTTGTAATAATCGCCGAACGACCAGTTGCCCATCATCTCGAAGAAGGTGTGGTGGTAGGTGTCGTGCCCGACCTGCTCCAGGTCGTTGTGTTTACCGCTCACGCGGATGCATTTCTGGATGTTGGCCGCCCGCTTGTAGCTCCGCTTACCCGTCCCCAGGAAGACGTCCTTGAACTGGTTCATCCCCGCGTTTGTGAAAAGCAGGGTGGGATCGTCGGCGGGGATGAGCGAGGCGCTCGGGACGATCGTATGCCCTTTCCTCCTAAAAAACTCCAAGAAGCTTTCCCTGATTTCCTGGCCCTTCATCCTATCCTTCCCCCAAGACCTCATCTATGACTTTCTTGACGAGATCGAGCTCAAATCCGCGTCTGGTGAGGAAGCTATAAAGCCTCCTTCTGGCCACAACTTTGTTTAAGTTCCTGTATCGCCTCATCTGCTTCCTGGCGCTCCTCAAAGCGGCCTGATATTCGGTCGACTCATCGATCTCGTCTAAAACCCTCTCGACCGTCGCCTTATCTACTCCCCTTCTGAGCAGCTCCTCCTTCAGGAGCGACCTTCCGCGCGGGTTGTTCCTCAGCCTGCTCGAGACCCAGTTCCTGGCGTATCGCTCGTCGTGGATGTAGCCGAGCCTCTCGAGCGTCTCCATGACCGTCTGGATCGTCTCAAGCGAGAACCCCTTCCCTTTGAGCTTGCGGATCATCTGTTTCTTAGTGTAATCCCTGCAGACAAGCAGGTCGAACGCGTAGTTCTTCGCCCTCTGTATCTCGTCCTCCCTGGCGATCTCCTTTACGAGATCCTCCTCCACCTCGACCCCTATCCTCAGGCCGTGTTTGATCACCAGCGACGGGTCGAGGCTGAGGCTGCTGCCGTCGTCGAAGGTCACGATCTGGCGAGACCGGCTTTTGGGATCGGGCTCGATCTTCACAACCTTTACGCCCATGGCTGAGGATTATGATATAAGAACGGGCTTGAAAAGTCAAGCCGTTGGCTCTTAGAAGGGGGTTTCGAGGCTTGACTACCCCTATCGGGTCTGATAAGATATCCCCGAGCACAGCCGGAGGTTTTGGAGATGAGATTCGCCATTTTGGCGCTGTTGGCGGCTCTGATGCTCGGATGCGGCTCGGCGTCGGTCACGAAGGATGAGGGCGAAGGCGAGGGCGTGAAGCTGGCCGTCGAGGTTCAGGTTAGCAAGACAAGGGTGGCGCCGGGGGAGACTGTCAAGCTCGTGGCGATCGTCAAACAGGTGAAGGCCGAGACGGTCAAGTTCAACTGGATAAACGTCACGAAGCTCGGCCAGCTCATAGGAGACCCCGAGAGCAACTCCATCGAGTGGAGGGCGCCCGAATCGATCGAGGAGGGGGCGGTGAAGGTGGAGGTCATACAGCTTGTTGTGACGGCCATATCGCACGTGATCTCGGCCACCGAAAAGGGCGTCGAGGTGAGGACGGAGGTGGCCACCGAGACGAAGACGATACCCATTACGATCGTCCGGCCCTGACGGGCTTTTTCGGAGGTGATGGTCGAAAATGGCGGAAAACATCTCGCTCAACGTCCTGGGCGAGCCCGATGCCGAGATGATGCCCCGCTATTTCAAGCGGCTGATGAAACAGCATCTCTCCGAGATGGAGCCGGTGAGGAGCAAGGAGGAGTGGCTGGAGAGGAGGAGGAAGCTGGTATCGCAGCTGAAGGCTGCCCTGGGGGAGTTTCCGAGGGAGCGGACGCCCCTTGAGCCTAAAATAGTGGGGGAGATCGTCAGGGAGGGCTACTTGGTGAGGAAGGTGGTCTTCCAGTCCAGGCCCAACCTGTTCGTCACGGCGAACCTCTACATCCCGCTCGGGTTGAAGGAGCCGGCGCCGGCGATCCTCTCGGTGCACGGCCACTTTCAGGGGGCCAAGGCCAACGAGATGGTTCAAAAGCGGAACATCGGGTTGGCCAAGAGGGGATATGTGGTCCTATCGCTCGACTCCATCGGCTCGGGCGAGAGGGCTTATAAGGGGATAGCCTATCACGGCAAACAGCTGGGCGCCCAGGCCTTCACGGCGGGCTTCACGCTTCAGGGGCTTCAGGTCTGGGACAACATCCGCGCCATAGATTACCTGATATCGCTCGAGGAGGTCGATCCCGGCAGGATAGGGTGCACGGGGGCCTCCGGAGGGGGCAACCAGACGTATTACCTGGCCGCGATCGATGGGAGGGTCAAGGCGGCGGTGCCCGTCTGCGGCGTGGGAAGCTATGAGGGGTATCTTGAGGGGCCTTGCTGCGTGTGCGAGATGATACCGGGGGTGATGAGGTTCGCCGAGCAGGCCGACATCCTCGCCCTGATCGCGCCCAGGCCCCTGCTCATCATAGCCGCCATACGCGATAAAGCCCCCCACTTCAGGTTCGAGGACGTCAGGGACAAGACCTTCCCGAAGGTCAAGAGGATATACGAGCTTCTGGGGGCGGGCGAGAAGGTGGAGCTTTGCGCCGTCGACGCCGAACACGGCTACAACAGGGAGATGCGACAGGCGATGTATGCCTGGTTCGACAGGTGGCTCAAGGGGATAGACGACCCCGACCCGACCGAGCCCGAGATAAAGGCGGAGGAGCCGAGGACGCTTCTCTGTCTCAACGGCTATAAGCTGCCCCCCGAGGCCGAGTCCGTCCCATCCCTGGCCTATAAAACGGCCAAATACAACGTCTCGATCATAAAGCCCCCGCCCAACGGGTCGATCTGGCTCAGGCAGAGGGAGCTGATGAAAGCGCTGCTTGAGGAGGAGATATTGGGGGGGTTCCCCCGAAGGTCGAGGTTGAACGTCAGGCTGGTGGACAGGGCGAGCTTCGATAAGTTTGTCCTGGAGAAGATGACCTACATGAGCGAGGGCGGGGTGATAATACCGACGGTGCTGCTGATACCCAAAAGGAGGCGGAAGCCGCGGCCGCTCGTGATCCAGATCGATCCGGACGGCAAAGAGGTCGCCTTTGAAAGCGGGCTGCCCGAAAAGCTGGTCGAACGCGGCTTCGCCGTCATGCTGATCGACCAGAGGGGGGTCGGGGAGACGAGGTGGGAGAGGGCCGAGGCGGTGGGGGTGAGCGATT
>QNBQ01000245.1 GCA_003645735.1 Candidatus Poribacteria bacterium | reverse complement strand
TCACCGTCGCCGCGCCCGTCACTATGTCGCCGCCCGCGTAAACCCCCTCCTTGGAGGTGGCGCCGGTTTCGGGATCGACGACGATATACCCCCTCTCGTTGAGCTTCAGATCGGGGGTGGTCATTTTTATGAGCGGCTGGGCAGAGGTGCCGATCGCTATGATCGCCATATCGACGTCCATGACGAACTCCGACCCCTCTATCGGGATGGGCCGCCTTCTGCCGCTTTCGTCCGGCTCGCCCAGCCTCATCCTTATGCACTCCATCCCCCTGAGCTTCCCCTCCTCGTCCCCTATGAACCTGACCGGGTTGGTCAGGAACTGGAACTTGACGCCCTCCTCCTCGCCGTGCCTTATCTCCTCCTCCCTGGCGGGCATCTCGGCCCTGGAGCGGCGGTAGACGATCGTCACCTCCTCGGCCCCGAGCCTCAGAGCGGTTCTCGCGGCGTCCATCGCCACGTTCCCGCCGCCTATCACCGCTACCCTCCTGCCGATGTAGACCGGCGTGTCATACTCGGGGAAGAGATAGGCCCTCATCAGGTTGACCCTGGTGAGGAACTCGTTGGCGGTCACGACCCCTATGAGGTTTTCGCCGGGTATGCCGAGGAAGTTCGGCGTGCCGGCGCCCACCCCCAGGAAAACCGCGTCGTATCCCATCTCGAAAAGCTCGTCTATCGTGTAGACCCGCCCTATCGGCATGTTCGTCTTTATCTCGACGCCCAGGGCCTTGACGTATTCCACCTCGGCCTTGACTATCGCCTTAGGCAGCCTGAACTCGGGTATCCCGTAGATCAGAACCCCGCCCGGCTCGTGCAGCGCCTCGAAGATCGTCACCTGATGTCCCTTTTTGGCCAGCTCGCTTGCCGCCGTCAGCCCGGCCGGCCCCGATCCCACGACCGCCACCCTCATCCCGGTCGGCGGGGGGATCTCCGGTATCTCGACGGCGCCGTGCTCCCGCTCGTAGTCGGCGGCGAACCGCTCCAGGTTGCCTATGGCCACCGGCGCGTCCCTCTTGGCTCTGACGCACATCTTCTCGCACTGATTCTCCTGGGGACAGACCCTCCCGCAGATGGCCGGCAGCGAGTTGGTCTCCTTGATCTTCCTGGCCGCCTCTATGAACTTGCCCTCCCTTATCAGCCTGATGAACCCGGGTATGTCGACCTCAACGGGACACCCCTTAACACAAGGCGGGTTTTTGCACTGCAGGCATCTCTCCGCCTCCAGCATGGCGGTCTTCTCGTCGTATCCGAGGGGCACCTCGTCGAAGTTCTTGATCCGCTCCTGAGGGGGCTGCTCCGGCATCGGCTGACGCGGTATCCTCATCCTCTCCTTCGGGGTCATGCCATCACCCCCTTTTTCTGCTTCAGATACCTCTCATAGGCGATCCTCTCCTGCTCTACGAACATCCTCTGCCGCTTCATCAGGTCGTCGAAATCGACCTGATGGGCGTCGAACTCGGGTCCGTCCACGCATGCGAACTTCGTCTTCCCCCCGACGATCACCCTGCACACCCCGCACAGCCCCGTCCCGTCCAGCATTATGGCGTTGAGGCTGACGATCGTCTTGATGTTGTGTTTTTTGGTCAGGTCGGCCACAGCCTTCATCATCACCGTCGGCCCGACGGCGAAGACCAGGTCGATCTTCAGCTTCTCCTCCTCGATCATCTTCCTCAGCATATCGGTGACGAACCCCTTCATCCCGAAGCTGCCGTCGTCGGTCGTTATCTCGAGCCTGTCGCTGACGGCCCTCATCTCCTCCACGAGCGACAGCAGCTCCTTGGTTCTGGCGCCCACTATCGAGATGACCGTGTTGCCCGCCTTTTTGAGCGCCTTTGCCACCGGGTAGACGTCCGCCACCCCAACTCCCCCCGCCACGCAGACCACCGTCCCGTATCTGTCGATGTGGGCCGGGTTGCCCAGCGGCCCCGCCAGATCGGCCAGCCTCTCGCCGACCTCCATGTCCGACAGCATCGCCGTGGTCTTCCCCACAACCTGGAACACCAGCGTTATGCTCCCCCTGCCCTCATCGGCGTCCACGACGGTCAGAGGTATCCGCTCCCCTTTTTCGTGGACCCTCAATATGACGAACTGGCCCGGTTTGTGTTTCCTTGCGATCTCAGGTGCGTAGACCTCCATTCTGAAAACCCCTCGGGCGATCTCCTCCTTGCCCAATATCTCGAACAGTTCGGCCATCTCCCCCCTCCTTCTTGGGTTAGACGTTAAACCTTATCAGGAGGACATCCCCGTCCTGAACCACGTAATCCTTCCCCTCGATCCTCAGCTTGCCCTCTTGGCGGGCCTTTGAATACGATCCGCATTCGAGCAGATCCCTCCAGTTTATCACCTCGGCCCTTATGAACCCCCGCTCCATGTCGGAGTGGATCATCCCGGCGGCCTTCACGGCCGTCGTCCCCCGCCTGGCCGTCCAGGCGCGGGTCTCCCTCTCGTTGCCGGTGAAGAAGGTTATGAGGTCGAGCAGCTCGTAGGAGGCCTTTATCATCCTGTTGAGGGCCGACTCGCCCAGGCCCATCTCCCTCAGGAACTCCTCCGCCTCGTCCTCCTCCAGCTGGGCGATCTCCTCCTCCAGCTTGGCGCATATGGGGATGGCGGCGCATCCGGGGCGGGAGGTGAATCGCTCGATCTCCCCCATAAGCTCCTCCGCTTCCTCCAGCTGATCCTCCCCTATGTTCAGGACGATCAACATCGGCTTCCGGGTCAGAAACCCAAACCCCCTCGATATCCTCTCCTCCTCCGGCGAAAACTCAAGCTCGCGCAGCGGCACCTCGTTCTCCAGCGCCTCCCTACACCTCTCGAGCAGATCCCTCTCCCTCTCCAGGGCGGGATCCTTCTTGGCCTGGATCTCCTTCCGGAGGGTGGAGAGCCTGTTCTCCACAACCTGGGCGTCGGCCAGGATGAGCTCCAGCTCGAGCGACTCTATATCCCTGACCGGGTCGACCGATCCCTCCACGTGGGGCACCGATTCATCCCGGAAGGCCCTGACGACGTGGACGATCTCGTCCACATCCCTCAGCTGACCCAGAAGCGCCCTGTCGAGCTCCCCCCTCTCGACCGATCCGCGGCTTATGCCGACGAAGTCGAGGTATTCGATCGTGGCCGGGGTGATCTTCGGCGATTTGAACACCTTTTCGCCCAGCAGCCAAACCCTCTCATCGGGCACCTTGACCGCCGCCACGTTGGCCGATTTCTTGGCCGAAAACCCTCCCGTCTCGGCCCCCGCGCCCGTCAAGGCGTTGAAGACCGTGGTCTTGCCCACGTAGGGCAGGCCGACGATCCCTACCTGCACTCCCCCTCACCTCGCTATCTCGTCTCTATGAGGCTCCTGAGCACCCTCAGGTTCTCCTCGAAGGCGGCCAGGGTGTCCGGGGTTTCGAGAACTCCCGGCAGCTCGGCGAACCTGGGGTCGTTGACCAGCCTCCTGAACGTCTCCAGCCCCATGACCCCCTTGCCGATGTGCTCATGCCTGTCCTTTCTGGTGCCCGCCTTGTATTTCGAGTCGTTTATGTGGATGGCCTTCAGCAGATCCAGCCCTATGATCTCATCGAACTCCTTCCAGACCTTCTCATACCCCTCGGGGGTGGTGATGTCGTATCCGGCGGCGTATGTGTGGCACGTGTCGTAACAGACGGCGTATCTGCCCTTGGGCTCCAGCAGATCCAACACCATCCTTATCTGCTCGAACCTGTATCCCAGGTTCGTCCCCTGACCGGCGGTCGTCTCAAGCAGGACGATCACATCGGGCGCCTTGGCTTTTGAAACGGCCTCGCTCATGTTCTCGGCGAACCTCTTCAGCCCGGCCTCCTCGCCTGAGCCGAGGTGCGAGCCGAGGTGGCTGACCAGGTATCTTATCCCCAGCGCCTGGCACCTTTCGAGCTGATCGATGAAGGAGAGGATCGATTTTTTGGCCGTCTCGGCGGCGGGCGAGGCGAGGTTGGTCAGGTAGCTGTCGTGGCCGATGACCTCCTTGATCTTCGAGTTTTTCCACGCCTCCCTGAACTTCTCTATCTCCTTATCCGAGAGCGCTTTGCCGGTCCACTGGCGCGGGCTGCGGGTGAAGATTTGGATCGACTCGCAGCCGAGCTTCTCCCCGAACTCGATCGCCTTATGCAGGCCGCCGGTTGTGGGGACGTGTGCGCCGAGAAGCATCTCTCACTCCTCCTCTTCCTCTAACATATCGCATTTTTCGAAATCGTCCTTCGGCAGCTCAAAAGGGGGTTTCTTGCCGAT
>QNBQ01000244.1 GCA_003645735.1 Candidatus Poribacteria bacterium | reverse complement strand
CGCTATAGACTTTCCAGGAGCCATCGATAAGCTTCAAGACGCCTTTATCGGTGCCGAGCCAAACCTCCCCTTTCGGCCCGAACGCGATGCAGAATATGTTCTCATACGGCAGCTTGACCTCCGGCCCGCACGACTACCACCAATCCCTCCCGTTGAACACGGTTGGCCCCTCGCCGGTCGCGACCCATATGAACCCCATCCCGTCGACCTTCAGGTCGCGCACCTCGTTCCTGGGCAGCCCGCTACCGGCATATGTGTGCCACTCCCACCCCTCCACGCTCAGCTTGCCCATCCCCCTGTCGGCTCCGACCCAGATCTCGCCCGTTTCGGGATGGGCGAGCAGAACCCTGCCGGTTTTGAACGGGGGAAGCTCGGCTATTGGCTCGACCCTGCCGACGACCGCCCTGGCGATGTAGCTCGACGCGAGGCACACCCACTCATCCCCACGCCGATCCAGGTCGATCAGGGGTTCCTCCGAGTCGGCCGCCTTTTCGAAGGCGATCTCGCCTCCCCTTAGCTCGGCCCTCCAGATCCCGTCGTCCGCCGCCAGCATCAGGCCGTCGCCATCCGGTCGAGCGTTGTTGATCGGCGAGGGGGGATCCGCTGAGGACAGGATCTCGGCCCGTTCAGATCCGACGCTTAAAACGACCGCCTTCCCGTTTGAGATGACCCAGAGGAGATCGCCCGTCCTGATGATCCTTCTGATCCCGGAGCCGGGCAGTTCATCATGTCGAAACTGAAAGGCGACATCTTGGGGATAAGCGACATCCTTTACCTTGACCATATCGAGCCTCCCGTTGAGATCCAGCGGTATGAAGTATACCGGGGGTGGAGGGGGCTGTCAACCTCATAAGGGTAAGAGCTACGGGGATTGATTTGAAAAGCCTGGGGATTTATAATCATCCCCACACCGTAAAGGGAGGGTTGAGGGATGAAGGTGATGATCATCGGGGCGCATCCCGATGATTGGGAGTTCAGCTGTGGAGGGACGGCGATCAAGTTCGCCAAAAGAGGGGATGAGGTGGTGGCGGTATCGGTGACCAACGGGAACAAGGGACATTTCTACGAGGAATACAAATCCTACCCGTCCAAGCTGGCCGCCAGGAGGATGGAGGAGGCCAGGAGGGCCGCTGAGATGATAGGGGCGACCTTCGAGACGCTGGACGTCGACGACGGGGAGGTCTACGTCACCAAGGAGCTGACGGAGAAGATGGCGCGTCTGATAAGAAAACACAGGCCAGATCTGATCATCACCAATAGGCCCGTCGATTACCACCGCGACCACCGCTACACGGCCCAGCTCATCCTGGACGTGGCCTACATGCTGACGGTTCCCCTCTTCTGCCCCGATACGCCCCACCTGGAGAGGATGCCGGTCATAGCATACTGGTGGGATAGGTTCGAGGAGATTAAACCGTTCAGGGCGGATGTGGTCGTGCCGATAGACGACGTGATAGAGGGGAAGATCGATCTGCTCATGGCCCACGAGTCGCAGGTCTTCGAGTGGCTCCCCTATAACGCGGGCGAGCTGGAGAGCGTTCCCTCAGATGAGGCGGGCAGGAGGGAGTTCCTGGCTCGGAGGATTAAGGGAAGGGCCGAGGCGGTTAGGAAAAGCTGTGAGGAGAGGATCAAGGAGCTGTTCGGGGAGGCGGACTTCCTCTACGCCGAGGCCTTTCAGATAAGCCAATACGGCAGGCAGCCCGATCCCGAGGAGCTTAAAGGGCTTTTCCCGGTTTGAGGGGGGATCATCCCCCCTCAAACCCGGTCACTTCGTGTATTTGAGGATGATCCCTCCCGATCCGACCGCCCAGACCGTCCCGTCCTTCGAGATGCACACGCCGTAAAGATCGTTGGAGACGCCCGAGCTTTCCGATAACCAGGTCACCCCGCCGTCGGTCGTGTGCAGGATCGTGCCCTTATCCCCCACGACCCATCCCTCCTTGGCGTCCTTGAAGGCCACTCCCCTCAGTGTGACGCTGACGCCGCTTACCTGCTCCTTCCACGAGTTGCCCCCGTCCGTTGTGTGAAGGATCGCCCCGTTCACCCCCACGGCCCAGCCGGTGTTTTTATCGACGAAGAAGAGATCCCTTATCTCGTCGCCGATGAAGTTCGGTATCCAGTTGTTCCCGCCGTCGATCGTCCTTATTATTATCCCCTGTCCGGCGGCCCAGCCGGTTTTGGGGTCGGCGAAGAAGACGGCGTAGAGGTTGTTGAAGACCATGGGGGATGTTTTGGAGACCCAGGTCTCGCCGCCGTCCTCGGTGCAGAGTATCTTTCCGACCTCTCCGACGGCGTATCCGACCTGGGGAGTGGGGAAGTGGACGTCGTAGAGGCCGAGGCCGATGATCGTCCCGGGGGCTTTAATTCTGCGGGTTCTTCTGCCGAACTCGTCCCTGGGGTTGTTAACGCTTCTCCAGGTTTTGCCGCCGTCGTATGTTTCGATCAGGGCGCCGTTTGTGCCGACGGCCCATCCCTTTTTATCGTCAACGAAGTAGATGCCGAAAAGCTCGAAGGCGGTGTTGGAGCTTTGGGCCTCCCAGGTCTTTCCGCCGTCGGATGTGTGGAGTATGGTTCCGGCCCTGCCCGAGGCCCATCCCTGGGAGGGGGTCGGGAAGATGACGGCGGTCAGGTCGCTGGCCGTGGAGACCACCTCCCATGTCTTCCCGCCGTCGGTGCTGTGCAGCAGCGTGCCGTTCGTCCCCCCGGCCCAGGCCTCCGATTCGTTGACGAACCTGACGGCGGTTATCCTGTTGTAAGTGACCCTAGGCTCGATCGGCTTCCAGTTCTCCCCGCCGTCCTCGGTCCTGAGGATCACCCCGAACTCGGCCCCGGCGAGGCCCAAATCCGGGTTGATGAAATGGACGTCCCATATCGGCTCGGGCATCCCGTTGGTGTTCGGGACGTGGCTGTCCTGTTCCTTCCACCTCCTGCCGTCCTCGGTGTGGACGATGGCGCCGTTGCCCCCCACCGCCCAGCCGGTCTTCTCGTTCAACATGAAGAGGCCGTCCAGGGGCGAGGCGGTGGGGCAGGGCTGAAGCTTCCAGGTTTTGCCCCCGTCCCGGGTGAAGAGGATCATCCCCCCGGCCCCGACGGCCCAGCCGGTCGTGGGCGATACGAACTGGATCGAGCTGAGCGAGTAGTTGATCTTCGTTTCCTGCCTCTCCCAGGTCTTCCCTCCGTCGGTCGTGTGCATGATCGTCCCGCCGTCCCCGCACGTCCAGCCCGTGTTTTCATCCACGAACCACACCCCGTGTAGCGTCGTGACCGTCCCGCTGCTCATCGGCATCCAGGTTTCTCCGCCGTCGGTCGTGTAGACCATGAAGCCGTTTTCCCCGACGATCCAACCACGCTTCTCGTCAAGGAAGAAGATGTCGTAAAGCTCCCTGTTGGCGGCTATCCTGGAGCTTTCCCAGGTCTTGCCCCCGTCGGTCGTATACCTGACCTCGCCTTTGAGTAGGAGTATCCAGCCGTGGTTTTCGTCCACGAACTCGATATCCGATATATCCTCCTGGATCTCACACCGCCTGACCACCTGCCACCCGGCGAGGGCCGTCGAGGCGAACATCAGGAGAAGGATCGGCGTCAACGCCTTGGAAAGCCGTTTCATAACGACAAACCCTCCCCGCTAGGTCTTGGCATCTCCCCAACTAGGTTAGCACAAACGGGCGGACCGGTCAAGGTTGACTCGGCACGCTTTTTGATGTAAACTTCAACCGACCCAGATCAGGAGAGGAGGATGAGGATGCCGTTTTGCCCGAAGTGTCGGTCGGAGTATAAGGAGGGGATGAGGATCTGCCCGGAGTGCGATGTGGAGCTGGTGGAGGAGCTGCCCGAGGAGGAGGTGGAGTTCGTCAGATGGAAGGTGGTCAGGAAGCTTCCGAACGCCATGGTGGGCAACATGCTCAAATCGCTGCTGGAATCGGAGGGGATAAGGGCGGAGATCAGGTCGTTGACGATCCCCTGGCTCGACGGGGTGAGGAGCTCGTGGTCGGAGGAGAGCTGGGGAGAGCTGCTTGTGCCCGAGGAGCAGTTCGAACAGGCCAAGGAGATCGTCGACGAGTATATGAGCCACGTCGGTGAAGGGGAATGAGGAGGGCCCTCTCCCTTCTCATAACGCTGCTACTGATGCTGCCGGCCGCCTCGATCGGGGAATACAGGATCAGGCCGGGGGATACCCTCTCCATCTTCGTCCTGAACCACGAGGAATACAACCAGGTGGTGAGGGTGAGGAGCGATGGGAAGATCT
>QNBQ01000243.1 GCA_003645735.1 Candidatus Poribacteria bacterium | reverse complement strand
GGAAGGCGTCGGGCAGGTCGCCCAGGTTTACGGCCTCGCCTGCGACAGGTGCGGCATCTGCGCTGCGTTTTGTCCCGCCAAGGCGATAGAGTTCGAGGGTTACGAGGACGATCAGATCATCGCCCAACTGGAGGCGGTGGAGGAGGGGAAAGTCATCGCCTTCTGCTGCGCCGAGTCGGCCTACAAAGCGGCGGATATGGCCGCCAGGCTGGGGATGCGGTATCCCGCGGAGGTGAGGGTCATCGAGGTGCCGTGCGCGGGAAGGGTCGATCTGATACACATCCTCAAGGCGTTTGAGAGAGGGGCTTCGGGCGTGTTGATCATGGGATGCCCCGAAGGGGCGTGTCATCACCTGGAGGGCAACATCAGGGCGAGGGAAAGGGTCGAATACGCCCGAAAGCTGCTCGGGGAGATAGGGATCGATAAGGGGAGGGTCGAGATGGTCAACCTCGGCCCCGATATGGCCTGGAGGTTCGTCCAGGAGGTTTCGAGGATGACGGAGAAGGCGAAGGAGGGGTGAGATGGTAGTTGCCGAAAGGAAGCCTTTCGACGAGATATGGGCGATGCTTGAAGGGTATGAGAGGGTTTTGGTCGTGGGATGTGGGACGTGTGTGACGATCTGCTGGGCGGGCGGCGAGAAGGAGGTGGGGCTGTTGGCGGCCCAGCTGAGGCTGACCGCCTCCAGGGAGGGGAGGAAGCTCGATGTAAGGGAGGCCGTTGTGGAGAGGCAGTGCGAGAGGGAGATGGTGGAGGAGCTGAGGGACGCGGTCGAGGAGGTCGACGCGATCCTCTCGATGGGCTGCGGCGCCGGCGTGCAGATGGTCGCGGAGGTCTTCGAGGAGAAGCCGGTCTTCCCCGCGCTGAACACGACCTTCATAGGAGCGCCCGAAAGGGAAGGGGTCTGGGTCGAAAGGTGCGCCGCCTGTGGCGACTGCATGCTCTACTGGACGGGGGGGATCTGTCCGGTGATACGGTGCGCTAAGGGGTTGCTCAACGGGCCGTGCGGCGGAACCAGGAGGGGAGGGAAATGCGAGATAGATCCCGAGAAGGATTGCGCCTGGGTTTTGATCTATCAAAGGCTTAAAAAACAGGGGAGGCTCGACCTGATGGAGAGATACTACGAGCCGAAAAATTACCGCGCCGTGAAAAGGCCCGGGAGAATCGTAGCGATGAGGTGAGGAGGGGAGGAGATGGCCAGGCCTTTCAGGGAGACGCTCAAAACCAAGGATTTCATCGTGACGGCTGAGGTAGGGCCTCAAAAGGGGACGGATACGAGCAAGCTGATCGAACATATCGATCTGCTCAAGGATAAGGTCGACGCCCTGAACGCGACCGATAACCAGGGATCGGTCATGAGATACCCCTCCGTGGGGGCCTGCATGTTGATAAAGGAGCGGGGCGGCGAGCCTATCCTACAGGTGACCTGTCGCGATAGGAACAGGCTGGCGATCCAGGCCGATCTGCTTCTGGCCTACTCCAGGGGGATAGATAACGTGCTGTGTCTCACGGGCGATTCGATCGACGTGGGCGATCACCCCGAGGCGAAGCCGGTCTTCGACCTCGACTCGGTTCAGCTGATCCATCTGGTTCACAACCTGAACTCGGGCAGGGATATGGCCGGCAACGAGCTTGAGGGAAAAACCGATTTCTGCATCGGCACGACCGGCACCCCCTCGGCCGACCCGATCGAGCCGCAGCTCATAAAGTTCAAGAAGAAGCTGAAGGCGGGCGTCTCGTTCGTCCAAACCCAGGCGGTCTACGACCTGGATCAGCTCAAGAGGTTCGTCGAGTTCGCCCGCAAGATCGACGATAAGGTGAGGATACTCGCCGGGATAGTCCCCGTAATTTCGGCCAGGATGGCCGAATACATGAACGAGAACGTGCCCGGCGTATTCGTCCCCCAATGGATCATAGACGAGCTGGCCAAAACCCCTAAAAAAGGGAGGATAAAGAAGGGGATAGAGATCGCCGCCGGCCTTATAAGGCAGATCAAGGAGGAGGGGATCTGCGACGGGGTTCACATCATGTTCATCGGTCGTGAGGAGAGGATCCCCGAGATACTTGAGGCTGCGGGACTGCTCTGAAAGGAGGAGATGAGATGGCCATACTTCTGAGCGAACTCGATCCGAAGTTCAAATACGACGTGGCAAACGAGCCGGGCGGGGAGAACATAATGCTCTGTTTCGCTTGCGGGCTTTGCACCGCAAGCTGCCCCGTCTCGGAGATCGACCCCGAATACAACCCCCGGAAGATAATCAGGATGGTTCTGCTGGGGATGCGAAGGGAGGTTCTTTCCTCCGATTTCATCTGGCTCTGCGCCCAGTGCTACACCTGCCAGGCGCACTGTCCCCAGAACGTCAACTTCTCCGACGTGATGAAGGCGCTGCGGAACATGGCCGTAAGAGAGGGTTACGTTCACCCGACCTTCCTCCAGCGGATGAAGGAGATAGATCTTTTCACCCAGAGGTTACGCCATCAGATGGTTCTCTCGATCGTCGAGGGGAAGGATAAGGAGATGGAGATCGATCCGGCTGAGCTGGCCGCCCGTGCGTTGAAGGAGATCAAGGAGGTCGGAGGAGGGAGCCATGGCGACGAGGAAGGCTGAGGAGAGGAAACCGGTCGGAGCCGCTCTGGTCGTCGGAGGAGGGATCGGCGGCATCCAGGCCGCGCTCGACCTGGCCGATTCGGGCTATTACGTCTACCTGGTGGAGAAATCCCCCTCCATCGGCGGGGTGATGGCCCAGCTGGACAAGACCTTCCCCACCAACGACTGCTCGATGTGTATCCTGGCGCCCAAGCTGGTCGAGTGCGGTAGAAACCTCAACATAGAGGTTCTGACCTGCGCCGAGGTGGTGGACATCCAAGGGGAGCCGGGGAACTTCAAGGTTCTGGTCAGGAAGCGGCCCAGATACGTCGACCTGGACAAATGCACCGGCTGCGGCGAGTGCGCCGAGGTCTGCCCCGTTGAGAGGCCCAGCGAGTTCGACGAGGGGTTGGGGACGAGGAAGGCTATTTTCAGGCCGTTCCCCCAGGCTTATCCCAACGCCTTCGCTATCGAGAAGGCCGGAAAACCGCCCTGCAGGCTGACCTGCCCGGCTGGGATCAACGTCCAGGGGTATGTGGCGCTGATCTCAAAGGGCAAATACGCCGAGGCGCTCAGGCTGATCAAGGAGTCCGTCCCGTTCCCGGGAGTTTTGGGACGCATCTGCCCGGCGCCCTGCGAGAAGAAATGCAACAGGGCGCTTCTGGACGAGCCGGTCGCCATCCGCGCCCTCAAGCGGTTCGCCGCCGATCACGGGGGTGATGAGGAGCCGCTCCCCGAGATCGAGCCCAAGGATGAGAAGGTCGCCATCATAGGCGCGGGGCCCGCCGGCCTCACCGCCGCCTACTTCCTCGCCAGGGAGGGATACAGGGTCACGGTTTTCGAGGCGCTGCCCGTCGTGGGCGGGATGCTCTACGTCGGCATACCCGACTACCGGCTTCCCAAGGACGTGCTGCTTAAAGAAGTCGAGGCGATCAAACGGCTGGGGGTGGAGATCAAAACCAACACCCGCATCGGAAGGGATCTGAGCATAGACGACCTCTTCGAACAGGGGTTCAAGGCGATCTTCATCGCGGTGGGCGCGCATAAGAGCCGCAAGCTGAACATCAAGGGCGAGGACGCCGAGGGCGTCATACACGGCGTCGATTTCCTCAGAAAGGTCAACCTGGGCGAGAGGGTAGAGATAGGGAGGAAAGTGGCCGTGATAGGCGGCGGGGATGTGGCGATAGACGCGGCGAGGGTCGCCGTCAGGATGGGCGCCGAGGTGACGATCCTCTACCGCCGATCGAGGGCCGAGATGCCCGCAAGAGAGGAGGAGGTCGAGGCGGCGGAGCAGGAGGGTGTCAGGATAGAGTTCCTGGTCGCGCCCGTCGAGGTGATCACGAGGGATGGGCGGGTCGCCGGGCTGAGGTGCGTGAGGATGAGGCTGGGCGAGCCGGACGAAAGCGGCAGGAGGCGGCCTATCCCGATAGAGGGGTCGGAGTTCGAGATCGAGATCGACACGTTGATCCCCGCCATAGGCCAGGCGCCCGACCTCTCCTTCCTGGAGGGGAGCGGGATCGAGCTGACCGAGAGGGGGACGATAAAGGTCGATCCGGTAACGCTTCAGACCAGCAGGGAGGGGGTCTTCGCCGGAGGGGATTGTCAGACGGGGCCGGGCATAGCGATCGAGGCGATGGCGGCCGGCAGACGGGCGGCCGAGTCG
>QNBQ01000242.1 GCA_003645735.1 Candidatus Poribacteria bacterium | reverse complement strand
CGAGGGGGAAGGTGAACGTGGCGAGGATCGCCGCGGCCTTCGGCGGAGGCGGGCATGAGAGGGCGGCCGGCTGTCTCATCGAAGCGCCCCTTGAGCCGGCGATGGAAAGGGTTTTAAACGCGATCGGGGAGGTTTTGAGCCGAGATGGATTGGATACACGGCGTAATCGTCCTGGATAAACCCCCCGGGATAACCTCAAGGCAGGCGGTCGATAGGGTCAAGAGGATCTTCAGGGTCAAAAAGGCGGGGCATGCCGGGACGCTGGACCCCGACGCCACCGGCGTTCTCATCATCTGCCTGGGCAGGAGGGCGACGAGGCTGTTCGACAGGCTTGTGGAGGGATCGAAGGAATACATCGGGGCGATGATACTGGGGGTTGAAACCGACACCCAGGACGCCAGCGGCAGGGTGATCAGGAGGTGCGAGGTGAACGTGACCGAGGAGGAGATCAGGGAGGTCTTCTCCAAGTTCGTGGGGGAGATAGAGCAGGTGCCGCCGATGTATTCGGCGTTGAGGGTGGGCGGCAGGAGGCTTTATGAGCTGGCCCGAAGAGGGGAGGTCGTGGAGAGGAAGCCCAGAAAGGTGAGGATCTACGAGCTGGAGCTTCTGAAGGTCGAGCTGCCCAGGGTCGAGTTCAGGGTCGTCTGTTCGAGGGGGACGTATATCAGGACGCTGGCGGCCGATATAGGGAGGGAGCTGGGCTGTGGGGCGCACCTGGCGGAGCTGAGGAGGACAAGGGTCGGGCCTTTCACGATCGACATGGCCGTCCCCCTCGACGTCCTGGAGTCCGACCCCAAGGGGGCGTTTAAACACCTGATACCTGTGGAGAAGGTGTTGAAGATGTTGGAGGAGGGGGATAAGGTTGCGTCTGGTCAGAGACCTGCTGGACATGCCTCCTCTGGATAGCGGCTCCTCCCTGACCTTCGGCACGTTCGACGGCGTTCACCTCGGCCATCAGCTGGTCATAAAGAGGACGGTCGAACGCGGAAGAGAGGAGGGGTTGTTTTCCGTCGTCATCTCCTTCGACCCCCATCCGATGAAGTTCATAGACCCCGATAAAGCCCCTCCCGTGTTGACGGTCACGAGGAAAAAGCTGGAGGCGATGGAGGAGCTGGGGGTTGATATGGTCGTCCTCACGAAGCTCGAACCCCCGCTTTCGGAGATGTCGGCGGCCGACTTCGTCCGTGAGGTGCTCGTCGGGAAGCTGAAGGTCAGGCGGGTTGTGGTCGGCCCGGACTGCTCCTTCGGAAAGGGAGGGGTGGGCAACGTCGGCCTGCTCAGAAGCCTGGGATCGACCCTCGGCTTCCAGGTCGAGGTGGTTCCGAAGCAGAAGGTCGAGGGGATACCGATAAGCAGCACGAGGATAAGGAAGGCGGTCTTAGAGGGCGATCTGGAGCTGGCGGAGAAGATGCTGGGCAGGAGGTATTCGGTGATGGGGAGGGTGATCGAGGGGGATAAGCTGGGCAGGAGGATAGGCTATCCGACGGCCAACCTGGACGTGGGCGACCAGGCGCTCCCGCCCAAAGGGGTCTACGTCGTGCTGGCCGATGCCAAGGGGAAGCGGTGGGGCGGGCTGTTGAACATAGGGACGAGGCCGACGATCTCGGGGACGGAGAGGAGGGTCGAGCTTCACCTGCTGGGGTTCGAGGGCGACCTCTACGGCGAGGAGGTGGAGGTGGAGTTCATGAGGAGGCTCAGGGACGAGATCAGGTTCAGATCGCTCGCCGAGCTTAAAGCCCAGATAGAAAGGGACGAGAAGGAGGCGAGGGAGATCCTCGCCCGTTTACAACGGGGAGGGTTTTATGGTAATATTGTGAGAGAGCTTGAGGCGGACTGAAGCAAGCCTTCTGATCAGGAGGTGTGTGGGGTGCTGAGCAAGGAGCAGAAAAAGCAGATAATAGACCAGTTCAAGCGATCTGAAAACGACACGGGCTCGCCCGAGGTTCAGATCGCGCTTCTCACCGCCAGGATAAGGCATCTGACCGAACACCTCAAAGTCCACAGAAAGGACATCCACTCCCGTCGTGGGCTTTACAAGATGATCGGCAAGCGCCGCAGGCTGTTGAGGTATCTCTACAACGAGGATTACAACCGTTACAAGGCGCTCATCGAGAAGCTGGGCATAAGGGATCCGTTCTCGACCAAGAGAGGGGAGGGTGAGTGAAGTTGAAGGAGGACGTGGTAAGACTTGAAACAAAAATAGGCGATGAGAAGCTCATCATAGAGACGGGCAGGATGGCGAAGCAGGCCGACGGGGCGGTCTTCATCATGTATGGCGGCACCGCCCTGCTTGTGACGGCCGTCGCCTCCAAAGTCCCCGCCGAGGAGACCGATTTCTTCCCCCTGACGGTCGACTACAGGGAGCGCGCCTACGCTATAGGCAGGATACCGACCGTCTACGGCAGAAGGGAGCCGAGGCCTGGGGTGGGCGAGACGTTGATCGCGAGGCTCGTGGATCACTGCATCCGCCCCCTGTTCCCTAAGGAGTTCAACTACGAGGTCCAGGTCATAGCGATGACCCTCTCATGCGACCAGGAGCACCCGCCCCACGTGCTGGCCCTGATCGGCGCCTCAGCGGCCCTTTGCATCTCCGACATCCCCTTCAACGGGCCGGTCGGGGCGGTCACCGTCGGCAGGATAAACGGCGAGTTCATCATCAACCCCACCTACCAGCAGCTGGAGGAGAGCGATATAGACCTGTTCGTCACGGGCACCAAGACGGCGATAATGTCGGTGGAGGGAGGGGCGGATCAGGTGCCGGAGGACGAGATCATCGAGGCGATAAGGTTCGCCCACGAGCATATCCCGCCGATAATCGAGCTGCAGGAGGAGCTGGTCAGGCTGTGCGGCAAGCCTAAAAGGCCCATAGAGCCGAAGGAGAGGGATGAGAGGATAGCCGCGAAGGCCAAGGAGCTGGCCGCCGCAAGGATGAAGGGGCTCATAGGGATAGCCGACAAGAAGCAGAGGCAGGAGTATGTGGAGGAGATCGTGGAGGACGTCATAACCGAGGTGATGGGCGAGATCGAGCAGGAGGACGAGACGGAGCTGGTGAAGGATTACTCCAAGGAGGTAGTGGACGTCATCTCGGAGCTGGAAAGGCAGGAGATGCGCAGGGCGATAATAGAGGAGGGCAGGAGGATAGACGGCAGGGGGCCGGACGACCTCAGGCCGATAGAGGCGGAGGTCGGCGTCCTGCCGCGCA
The DNA here is from genome assembly GCA_003645735.1 of Candidatus Poribacteria bacterium. Classification (GTDB taxonomy): domain Bacteria; phylum Poribacteria; class WGA-4E; order B28-G17; family B28-G17; genus B28-G17. The sequence continues at coordinate 1,086 of QNBQ01000242.1, read as the reverse complement.
CCCACGGATCGGCCCTCTTCACCAGAGGACAGACCCAGGCGCTGTGCACTGTCACGCTCGGAACCCAGGCGGACGAGGAGGTCGTCAAGGATATGGAGGGGATGTGGATGAAGCACTTCATCCTGCACTACAACTTCCCGCCCTTCTGCACCGGCGAGGTTAAGCCGATAAAAGGCCCCAGCCGCAGGGAGATAGGCCACGGCGCGCTGGCCGAAAGGGCGCTTGAGCCGGTCATCCCCTCAAGGGAGGAGTTCCCCTACACGATCAGGGTTGTCTCCGAGATACTCGAATCCAACGCCTCATCATCGATGGCGACCGTTTGCGCGGCCAGCCTGGCGTTGATGGACGCCGGCGTCCCGATAAAGGCGCCCGTCGCCGGAGTGGGGGTCGGCCTCATCAAAGAGGGCGATAAAGAGGTGATCCTGGTCGACATGGTCGGCGAGGAGGATTTCCTGGGCGACATGGATTTCAAGGTCGCCGGAACCAGGGAGGGCGTCACGGCGGTTCAGCTGGACATCAAGATCGAGGGCGTATCGATAGAGACGCTCCGGAAGGCGATACACAAGGCCAGGGAGGCGAGGCTGGTCATCCTGGACAAGATGGCCGAGGTGATCGACAAGCCCAGGCCGGAGATCTCGCCTTACGCGCCCAGGATCTACACGATGAAGATCCATCCGAGCAAGATCCGCGAGGTGATCGGACCCGGCGGCGTGACCGTCAGGAGGATCCAAGAGGAGGCCAACGTGATGATCCACATCCGCGAGGACGGAATCGTGGAGATAGCGGCCAAGAACGCCGAGGACGCCTTGAAGGCCAAGAAGATGATAAACGAGATAGCCGCGATGCCGGTCGTCGGAAAGGTATACGTGGGCAAGGTGACCAGGATAGCGCCGTTCGGGGCGTTCGTCGAGATCATGCCCGGTCAAGAGGGGCTGATCCACATCTCGGAGCTTTCGGACGGATACGTCAGGAGGGTGCAGGACGTCGTCAAGGAGGGCGACAGGGTAAAGGTCAAGGTGATAAACATCGACGACTTCGGCAAGATAGATCTCACCCTCATATCCCCCAGGAGATCGACCAGGACGG
>QNBQ01000241.1 GCA_003645735.1 Candidatus Poribacteria bacterium | reverse complement strand
TCCTCTTCCTCGCCTGTTACGCCCTGAACTTCACGGCGATGGGGTGCGTCACGCTGCTTTCGGGGGCGATGCTCGGCAAGCTGATCAGGCCGGAGAGGAGGGGAAGGCTGGTGGGGGCCTCGAGCTTCGTCGGATGCGTCTCGGCGGCGGCCGCGGCTTACCTGCTGATGCCGGGGTGGCTTGAGAGGGGGCTTGAGGGATACGCGCTCGTGTTCGGGGCCACCTCGTTCTTCTTCCTCCTCTCGGCCCTCTGCATCCCGCCCCTTGAGGAACATAGAGGCGGGGAGGCCAAAGGGGGCGGCCTGGTGAAGTTCGCCGCCGAATCGCTCGGCGCCCTCAGGTCGGACGTCAACTTCAGGAGGCTGATCTGCGCCGTCCTGCTGTTGCAATCCAACTCGATCATCTTCCCCCACTACACCGCGTATGGACGGGAGGTTTTGGGGGTGAGGCAGGGGAGCTACGTGCTGTTCGTCATAGTTCAGAACCTGGTCAACGCCTTGAACTCGCTGGTCATGGGCGCCGTGGCCGACAAGAGGGGGAACAGGGCGGCTTTGAGGGCGGCCATGTCGCTTGTGGGGCTGATACCGCTTGTGGCCCTGACCCTGGGAGCGCTGCCCGGGGATGTGGGCGTCAAGCTCTTCCCGCTTGTCTACGCCTTCATAGGATTCGCGCCCATCACCCTGAGGCTGACCGTGAACCTGGCCCTGGAGCTTTCGCCCCCCGACAAACACCCGGCCTACTTGGGGGCGCTCAACCTGCTCAGGATAACCCCTATCTTCGCCGCGCCGCTCGCCGGGTGGATGATAGACCTCCTGTCATACGAGCCGGTTTTCCTGCTGGCCTCGGCCCTGATATTCGCCGGGGTTTGGATGATATCGAGGGTCGAAGAGCCGAGGTTTCGCTCCCCCCGGCGGGCGTGAGATCGAACGCCCTGACCCGGAGCTTGATCTCAATCCCGGAGCGTTATATACTCTCCGAAAGCATCGAAAGGGGGGAGTTCGCCGACGCGATGGCCAGACGTTTAATTCCCATCTTCATATCGGCCATTTCGGTTTTGCTTCAGGGGTGCTTCCCCGTTGAAACCGAGAACCTCGTCATAGAGGGGAGGGTTTATCGGCCCGACGGTCGAACGCCCGCCCCAGGATATCTCAGGATGCGGGCGGAGAACGTCACCTCAGGGGAGGCGGTCGAGGGGGAGCTCTCCGACGGAGTTTACAGGGTGTCCCTGATGTTCCCCGATCCGGGGGATCTGGTGGAGCTGTCCGCAGTGGACGGAGGGGGGAGGATATACGCGAGAAGGGCCTACAAGCTCACGCGGGCCGATGTAGAGGCGGGATATGTGACGCTGGATCTCGTCATGGAAAGGGAGCTTGAGCTCGTGAGGATAAGGGGTAGGGTGCTCCGGGCGGATGGGTCGGGGAAGGCGAGGATCGGGTTTTCCATCGTCGTCGAAAACAGGGCTACGGGCGAGAGGGTGGTGGGAGAACCGGGGGAGCGCGTTCGGGTGAGCGTCAGGGATTTCCTGGCTGGGAAATATCCACGAAAACGCGGCGCCTTACTTGCACGATCCCCCGCTTTTTGGGTAAAATAATAACACCCTTGAAGGAGAGTGGGGGAGATGAGGGAGCTGCTCACCAGAAGGGTTGAGGCAGAGGAGCTGATCGGCTTTTTACTTACCCGGTTTTGGCCCTTTTTCTACGCCTCGATCCTTCCCGGGATGGTGGGCAGGTTGAGGCGAGCTTAGGGCTGAAGGTTTCGTCCCTCAAAACCATCGAAAGCCCATCATCTCGAAGGAAAAGAGATGATGGGCTTTTTCGTTTAAAAGCTTCCCAAGCGACGGGAGGATGATCAGATGTTCAGGGAGGTATCGACGAAGTTCAACTTTCCGGAGATCGAGGAGCGGGTGCTCAAGTTCTGGAGGGAGAACGACATCTTCAGGAAAAGCCTCAAGATAAGGGAGGGCGCCCCCGAGTTCGTCTTCCTGGAAGGCCCGCCGACGGCGAACGGAAGCCCCGGAGTGCACCACGTCCTGTCCAGGGTGATGAAGGACGTCGTATGCAGATATAAGACCATGACCGGCCACTACGTCTACAGGAAGGCCGGCTGGGACACCCACGGGCTGCCGGTGGAGATCGAGGTCGAAAAGGAGCTGGGCATAAACAGCAAGAGCGAGATCGAGAGGTTCGGCATCGAGAACTTCGTCCGCAAATGCAAGGAGAGCGTCTTCAGATACGAGGAGGAGTGGCGGCGGATGACGGAGCGGATAGGGTTCTGGATCGACATGGACGACCCCTACATAACGCTGACCAACGACTACATCGAGACGCTCTGGTGGATACTGAAGCGGTTCTGGGAGGCCGGGCTGCTTTACAAGGGCTATAAGGTCGTCCCGTATTGCCCCAGATGCGGCACCCCGCTCTCCAGCCACGAGGTCGCTCAGGGCTACCGACAGGTGGAGGATCCGTCGGTCTTCGTGAAGCTGAAGGCCAAGGGCGAAGAGAACACCTACTTCCTCGTCTGGACGACCACCCCCTGGACGCTCCCCTCCAACGCCGCCCTGACCGTCCACCCCGATTACGACTACGCCCTGGTCGAACGGGACGGGGAGAGGTTCATCCTGGCCAAGGAGAGGATCAAATACGTCTTCGGGGATGAGGAGGTTCGGGTCGTCGAGACCTTCAGGGGGAAGGAGCTTTTCGGGCGGGAGTATGAGCCGCTCTTCAGGTTCGTCGAGCCGGAGGAGAGGGCCTTCTACGTGGTGACGGGCGATTTCGTGACGCTGGATGAGGGGACCGGCATCGTCCACACCGCCCCCGCCTTCGGCCAGGAGGACTACGAGGTGGCCCAGAAATTCGGCCTGCCGGTCATCCAGCTCGTCGACCCCCAGGGGAGGTTCACCGAGGAGGTTAAGCCCTGGGCCGGGATGTTCGTCAAGGAGGCCGACCCGCTCATAATCGAGGATCTCAAGCGGAGGGGGCTGCTGCTCAAGGCCGAGACATACCTCCACGACTACCCCTTCTGCTGGAGGTGCGACACCCCCCTGCTCTATTACGCCAGGTCGTCCTGGTTCATAAAAACCACGGCCTTCGTGGACAAGATGATCGAGATGAACGAGCAGGTGAACTGGTATCCGGAGCACATAAAGCACGGCAGGTTCGGTGACTGGCTCCGGAACAACGTCGACTGGGCGATAAGCAGGGAGAGGTATTGGGGGACGCCGCTCAACATATGGGAGTGCGAGAGCTGCGGCAAGCAGGTGTGCGTGGGCAGCATCGCCGAGCTGAGGGAGCTGGGCGAAAACGTCCCGGAGGATATCGAGCTTCACAGGCCGTATATCGATCGGGTCACCCTGAGATGCCCCGATTGTTCCGGCGTCATGAGGAGGGTGCCGGACGTGGTGGATTGTTGGTTCGACTCCGGCTGCGCCCACACCGCCCAGTGGCATTACCCCTTCGAGAACCAAGACAAGATCGAAAAGACCATCCCCGCCGACTTCATCTGCGAGGCGATCGATCAGACCAGGGGATGGTTCTACAGCCTGCTGGTCACCTCCACCTTCCTCTACAACAAGCCGGCCTACAAAAACGTGCTCTGCCTGGAATTGGTTCTGGGGGCGGACGGGCAGAAGATGAGCAAGTCGAGGGGGAACGCGGTCGATCCCTGGGAGGTTTTAAACGTCCAGGGCGCCGATGCGATCAGGTGGTATTTCTACACGGTCGCCCCGCCGTGGGCCAGGAGGATCTTCAGCAAGGAGGCCGTCACCGAGTCGATGAGGAAGTTCCTCGGCACGCTCCAGAACGTCTACGCCTTCTTCGTGCTTTACGCCAACATCGACGAGATCAACCCGCTTGAGCACCCGATCCCCGTTCAAGATAGGCCGCTCATCGACAGGTGGATAATCTCCAGGTTCAACTCGCTGGTGGAGAGGGTGAGGGAGGGGATGGAGCGGTATCAGATAACGGCTGCGGCCAGGGCGATAGAGGAGTTCGTGGACGATCTATCCAACTGGTATGTCCGCCGCTCCAGGGACAGGTTCTGGGGCTCCGAGATGGGACACGACAAGCTGTCGGCTTACAGGACGCTCTATGAGGTGCTGGTGGGCCTCAGCAAGCTGCTGGCGCCCTTCACGCCGTTCATATCGGAGGAGATCTACCAGAACCTGGTCAGGTCGATCGATCCCGAGGCGCCCGAAAGCGTCCACCTCTGCGACTACCCCGTCCCGGACAGATCCCTCATCGATGAGAGGCTGGAGTGGGAGATGGAGGTCGTGAGGGGCTTCGTTGAGCTTGGA
>QNBQ01000240.1 GCA_003645735.1 Candidatus Poribacteria bacterium | reverse complement strand
CGGAGGAGGCTGAGGAACCTGATCCTCCGCCTGCGGCCCGACAACCGCGGCTACATCGTCAGAACCGCCGCAGAGGGGAAGGGGGAGGAGGTCTTCAGGGCCGAGATGGAGTTCCTGCACAAGCAGTGGAAGGAGATCCTCAGGAAAGCCGAGCAGCTGCCGGCCCCCGCGCTGCTGCACGAGGACCTGGGCCTGCTTTACAGGGTGGTGAGGGATATCATGTCGGAGGACGTGTCCCAGGTCATCGTCGAGCCGCGTGAGGCATATGAGAGGCTCATCTCCTACATGGAGGTCGCCCTCCCCGAGCTGAAGGATAAGGTCAAGCTGCACGCCGGCAGGGAGCCGCTGTTCGACGTCTACGGCATAGACAAGGAGCTGAGGAGGTCGCTGAGGCAGAAGATTTGGCTCAAATCGGGAGGTCACATCGTCATAAACGAGACGGAGGCGCTGGTGTCGATCGACGTCAACACCGGCAAATACGTGGGCAAGGAGGATCCGGACGACACGATCCTCAGGACGAACCTGGAGGCTGCCGAGGAGATCGCCCGACAGATCAGGCTCAGGGATCTGGGCGGGATCATCATCATCGACTTCATCGACATGGGCGTAAAAAGGCATAAGAGGGAGGTGTTGAAGGCGCTGGAGGAGCACCTCAAGAGGGACAGATCCAGGTCGAACGTGCTGAAGTTCACCGAGCTGGGGCTGGTCGAGATGACCAGGCAGCGCTCCAAGCCCAGCCTCAACACGCTGCTCTGCCAGCCCTGCCCCTATTGCGAAGGGTCGGGGATGATCCTCTCGGAGGACACGATAGTGATCAAGCTGTTCAGGGATCTGAAGAGGGCCAGCCTCAAGGTGGAGAGGGCCAAGGGGATAAGGGTCGTGGCGAGCGAGCCGATCATCAAAAGGCTCAAGACCAAGGAGATAGATAAGCTCAGGAGGCTGGAGAGGGAGCTTGGGCTGAGGATAGAGATGATGTCCGATCCGGATATGCATATCGAGGACTACAGGCTCTTCTCCCTCCCCTCCGGCAGGGAGATATTCCTGGACTGAGCCATGGGCGGCAAGAGGCCCCTGGGCGTCGGCCTGCTTTCGGGCGGCTTGGACAGCATACTGGCCTTCAGGATACTTCAGGAGCAGGACATCGAACTGCTGGCCGTCAGCTTCACCACCCCGTTTTTCGAGGCGACCAGGGCGATCAAGGCCGCCGAGATGCTCGGCGTGCCGATAATCGTGCTGGACATAACCGAGGAGTATCTGGAGATGCTCAAAGCGCCCAAATACGGCTACGGCAGCCAGATGAACCCCTGCATCGACTGCCACGCGCTGATGTTCAGGAAGGCGGGCAGGATCATGGAGGAGAAGGGCGGCGATTTCCTCTTCTCGGGCGAGGTGTTGGACGAGAGGCCGTTTTCTCAGAGGAGATGGGCTTTAAAGGCCGTCGAGAAGCTGTCGGGCTATGAGGGCTACATACTCCGGCCCTTGAGCGCCAAGCTGCTGCCCGAAACCATACCCGAAAAGGAGGGCAAGGTCGATAGGGAAAGGCTTCTGGACCTCCGGGGCAGATCGCGCAAGCGACAAATGGAGCTGGCGGAGAGGTTCGGGATAAAGGAATACCCTTCGCCCGCCGGCGGCTGCAGGCTGACCGAGCCGGGGTTCGCGACCAGGCTCAAAGACCTGATGGAAAACGAGGAGGTTTTGAGGGTGAGGGATATCGAGCTGTTGAAGGTCGGGAGGCATTTCAGGCTCGCCCACGGCGCCAAGGCGATCGTCGGCAGGAACAGGTTCGAGAACGAAAAGCTTCTCAACATGGTCGATCGAGCCCAGGACGTCCTGATACGGGTCGTCGGGCATAAAGGCCCCTTGACGCTTGTGCCGCGCGGGGTAACCGTTTCGAAGGATAGGCTGCTGACGGCGGCCCGCATATGCGTCAGATACAGCGACGCCCCCAAGGACGGCCCCGTAAAGGTAGCCCTGAACCTGCCCGGATCGGTCGAATACGTCGAGGCGAGGGCGGCCTCCGAGGAGGAGCTGGACGAGCTGAGGGTGGCGCATAAGGAGGGGTGATGGGGATGAGGGGCGCTTCGAAGGGGATCAGGGAGCTCATCCCGGTCATACTCGCCGCGACCCTGGCGATAAGCAGCTGCGGCAGCCAGGCGTTTAAGGGCGGGAAGCCGTTGGACGAGTTCGAGATACTCCACGCCGTCGAGAGGGCGATTGTGAAGATCGTCGAGAGGGCGCTGCCCGCCGTGGTCGCCATAACGGCCAGGGACGTCAGATCCTCCATGGCCTCCTACCCCGATTTAGGCTCACGGGAGGAGCGGATAATCCCCGTCGTCAGCGGCGCCGGCTTCATCTTCCGGCCCGACGGCTACATCCTCACGAGCGAGCACGTCATCAGGGACGCCAGGGAGATCGAGGTGACGCTCTACGACGGCAGGGAGTTCAAGCCGAAGGTGGTGGGGGTGGATCGGAGCACCGATCTGGCCGTCCTGAAGATAGAGGCGCCCGAGCCGCTGCCCACCCTCAAGCTGGGCGATTCGGACCAGGTGAAGGTCGGCCAGTTCGCCATAGCGATAGGCAACCCGCTGGGCCTGAAGTTCTCCGTGACCTTCGGCATAATCAGCGCTAAGGGAAGGTCGATGCTCGCCTACACCCCCTTCGATCCCACGGTAAAGTATGAGGATTACATCCAGACAGACGCCTGGCTCAACAGGGGAAACAGCGGCGGGCCGCTTCTGAACTCCAGGGGAGAGGTCATAGGGATAAACTCGATGGTGCGCACCCCCTCCCCCTTCCTCGCCGAGGGGCCGGGGTTCGCCATCTCCTCCAACCTGGCCAAGCTGGTCTGCCGCGAGCTGATAGAGCACGGCAGGGTCATAAGGGCATGGCTGGGGATAAGGATGATGAAGGCCGAGGGAGGGGTGAAGGTGATGGAGGTGCTTGAGGGATCGCCCGCCGAAAAGGGAGGGCTCCTGCCGGGGGATCTGATCGTCGAGTTCGACGGCAAGCCGGTCGAGGAGGAGATCGAGAAGTTCAGGCTGAGGATCGCCTCCACACCCGTCGGCAAAAAGGTGAAGATCAAGGTGATCCGGAACGGCAAACCGGTGGAGCTGAGCGTCAAGCTCGGCGAGATGCCCCCCAGATACGCCGGCGCGATCGAACGGCCCTCCTCGCCCCTCGAGATGGTCGGGATCGAATGCGAGGATCTGTCCCCCAAGCTGAAAAGGAGGTTCAAGATCGAGACCTCCATAAAAGGGGTCGTGGTCACGAGGGTGTTCCCCAGAAAGCCGGCGGCCAGGGCGGGCGTGAAAACCGGGATGATCATCGCCGGAGTGGAGGGGAAGAGGATTTCGGACAAGGATCAGCTGGTGGAGACGCTGAAAGGGCTGTTGGATGAGAGAAGGGAGAGCATCAAGCTCTGGGTCATAGACGGCGGAAAACGGAGGATGTTGATAGTCGAGCTGAAATGAGGGCTTTCAAGCTCATCCCCCCGGCCCTCCTCATAGCCTCCGGGCTGATCCTGATGCTGCTGCCCGCCGACCCCGACCGCTTGGCGATCGAGGAGGGAAACGAGCTTTACGCCAGGGGGATGTTCGAGGAGGCGGCGGAGCGGTTCGAGGAGGCGATCGACTCCGAAGACCCGCGCCTGGCCGAAATCGCCTATTACAACCTCGGCAACTGCTACCTCAAAACCGGGAGATATGAGGAGGCCTACTGGTGTTACGTCAACGCCCTGAGGATCGACCCGAGCGACGTAGACGCTAAGAACAACCTAGAACTGGCCTTGAAGCATCTGTCCGCTCCCCCCACCCCGTTCGGCGAGCTTGAGAGGGAGGGTGAGGAGGCCGTCGAGAGAAGGGCCGGGGGCTCATCCGAGGGGGTCGCCTCCGGCAGGCCCCCTTGGAGGGAGATCTTCGCCGACCTCGCCGAGGATCTCGGCGGGCCGGACTGGTAAGAGAACTCTCGCGGAGGGAGGGGATGATCGACTTCATAGCGATCGATAGGTTTAGGAAGGAGGATCTGGAGGCGCTTTTCGAGCTGACCGATGAGGTGATCTCCGATCCGTTTAAGTTCGGATCCAAATGCAGGGGTAAGATACTGGCCACGCTGTTTTACGAGCCGAGCACCAGGACGAGGCTCTCGTTTGAAAGCGCCATGTTGAGGCTGGGCGGCTCGACCTTGGGCTTCGCCGAGCCGTCCACCTCATCGGTCGCCAAGGGCGAGACCCTCGCCGACACGGCCAGGATGGTCTCCAACTACGCCGACATCATCGTCATAAGACATCCCCTGGCCGGCGCCCCT
>QNBQ01000239.1 GCA_003645735.1 Candidatus Poribacteria bacterium | reverse complement strand
TATCATAAGCTGCCGTTTGATCCTGATATGGATGTTGATGAGGCCTTCGATCGGATAAGCAGGTTCATCGAGGAGCTTGAGGAGAGGGGGGTTGCAATTTCCGAGTTTGAGAGGTGGGAGGGGATACTACCGGGCTGTTGGTATACCACCTTCATCGAGGAGGTCAATGAGGAGCTCGATATGAGAATGGTGGCGTCCAACCCCACCACGAAGATATTTCACAGGAGGAGCTGCCCAAAAGCGCCCCACAGGTATATCCCCATGCCGGTTGCTAAGGCGAGGAAGCTCGGATACAGACCGTGTAAGATCTGTAAACCCGGGGCCTATCAGGAATTCCGGGCTGGATCACGCGTTTGAACCGGCAGCCCGCCTACAAGCGAGGAGAGCATATGTGGCCAGTATCTCTCCACCGCTTTGGACAATGCCTTCATCTTCATCGTGGGGACAGATCTTTTCAGCTTCCTCAGCGCTTTCCTCCTCTAGGAAGAGCTTCTTTTCGAGATAGGACCTGAGCTTCTCCGCCCTCCTCCTGAGCCCCTCTCTTATCTTCTCCTCCAGCACCCGCAGCTCCCTCTCGAACCTCTCGGGGGCTTCTGCAAGCTTCGGTATGCTCTTCGGCGCCCCTTTCCCCGGCGAGCCTGGAATACACCAGACGCAGGATCTCAGGCTCGTCCTTGAGGAAGCCGGGTTTTCCAGCTCGTCTTCGTCCTCTGACCTCAGCTCGGGCTCCTTCAGCGGGGAGATGAGGTCGAGGAGCTTGGGATCCCTGCTCCTGAGGATCAGGCACAGCCTCTTCAACACCTTCATCGCCTCGCCCGGAGCGTCTCTCAGACACCCCTCCCACAAACCTAGTCAGGGATTTGGCATCCCCCTCACATCCTTAAGCGCCTCTAGAAGATATAATCGTCATAGATATCGAGGAGGAGCTCCGCCACAGCTCAACGGCTGGCGTTAGCAAGCTCATCTCATTCAGCTCGCCGAAGGAGGCATACCTCAGGAAGGCGTCGAGCAATCTCCTCTTAAGCTCGTGGAAGCTCAGACCGGAGCTCAGGAGGTATCCGCTCATCCGCTTATCCCCCATCTCCAGGTATATGTCCGCCGCCAGTAGGGACAGATCCTCGCTCACAACCCGCCCTTGAGGGACCGATTCCAGGATCAGGTCTATAATTCGTCTTCTCAGGTGAGCTGAGCGTCACTCTTTTGATCTGATTCAACGATTCAGGGGCCTTCCCTAGGACTCTGGACAACCTGACAGCTTCGATCGGTATGGGAAGGAACTGGACGGGCATCCTCCTGGCGACCAGTGCATAGGGCTTCAGCTCCCCCGGAACCTCCTCCCCCAGTTTCCCGATGAGCCCTTCAGCGTCGGAACAGCAGGCCTCCCGATCCTGGCGAGCTCGGAGGATGGGGGAGGGGAGATCAAGACACAGCTCGTCTCAAGCTCCAGGAGCTCGACCACCTCTCCCACTGCGCCCTCATCCCCTCCCCTGGCCCGCCTCTGACGGCCACCTTATGAGCTGGTCGGTCGTGAAGTCATCGAGCTTGAAGCTGCTGGATAGAATCCTTTCTGCGACCACCCGGCGGGGCGGTGATCCGCCGAGGAGCTTTGATCTTCTGAGCGCGATGATGTCCTGGGATTGCTTGTCCCCCGTTATGGGAACCTCAACAGAATCCCTGTGGGGACTGTTAGAAAGCCAAGCGCTGGAGCGAAAGAAAATCAAAACTGATATTCGAGTTTATCTTTAACGTTTATAATCTCGTAACGGACTTCTCCTTTACAGTATTCCCTAAGCAATTCTGAAAGCCTTCTGACGAAATTGCTTAAAGTTTCCGTGGTTATAGTGGTATAAGGGGCTTCCGAGAAAAGAACGATATTCCTCGTGTTTACAGTTATCTTAGCCAGATCGCTATCCCTGAAGTTCCATCTTCTTGTCAATACTTTAGAATTGTCGCTATAAATTATCTCGCCTGGCTTCGTATATTCAATGTCTTTGCCTTTTATAGGAAGAAATTCCTCATTACCATTCGAATACCGCAGGAAAATATCTCCATCTATACTCTCTATGTCATACCCCCCACATGGCAGAAGAAACTCCAATTCGGCCAGTAGATAGCAGTTAACTGCTAGATTAATCATCGGTATTTTCTCTCCTTTTAACACTCTCCTTATGAGCGCTTCGCACGAAGGTCTATATTTCTTAGGCTTAACACCAAAACTTTTATAGGCATTTCTCCACGCTTTTATGTGAGGATGTTCCTGAAGGTCATTTGATGAGAAGAATTCTCTTATTCTCTCTTCCGCCTCCCTTGTCAATTTCTCCAATCTCTCATCCTTTTCATTATTCAAAAGACTTTCTCCAATAACTATCCCTATTCTCAGATCTGGATACATTTTCGCTATCCTTTCAGAGACAATGAACTTACGGCTCCACATACATTCACCCCCCTAACTCTCGAAAGGATGTATAGAGACTTTTTCTCAAAAGGTAATCCTCAATGTTAAGTTTTCCTTCGATTTCCTTTATCCTCTCTATTATCCTTTCTTCTAAACTCTTTTTAACTTTATCGTTAAGAGATATCTCCTCGATCCATTCCTCTCTACATTTACAAGAACCATTCTGAAGGTGTTCCAAAACGTGTGTTTCATTGTAATGCCGAATGTTCATCCAGATTCTCTTCGTGCACTCGTCACAGTTGTAGGCGGCCTTTTCGCTCTGAGGGAAATAAGTTTGTGGTTCTCCCCCGATCCTGATTTCGCCGATGTCCCAAACTCGGCGCACAACCTCTAAGGCTGACCATAGCCAGGGAACTCGGTAAAATCCCTTGAGCCAGAGATATTCGAGGAGGGTCCATTCGTGTATCGAAGCAACCTCCAGGGATATCGCGTCCACACCTTCGTTGAAACAAGCCTCTACAGTTGAAACTGCTTCTTCGATTGCCTCTCTTTCTGTCAAGAAAGGAGGTTTGAGAAATACATATGCAAGCGAGCGCAATCCCCTCTCTCTTATCGCTTTGATTCCTCTTCTGAACTCTTCCCAGGAGAAACCTTTGTTGACACACACCTCTCTAACAAAATCGTTTCGAACCTCGATTCCTATACCTATCTCTACTTCTACCCCGTATGTGTTGGTGATCTCCTCTAGCGGCTTCAGAGAATCAGGTGTGATGAACTCCGGTCGACTCTCGATTGTTATCCGCTTAACCGATTCAATCTGAGCTATTAAGGTCAGAATAACGGATTGTGCGAATGGGCTGAGCTCCCAGGGGTTTAAAAAGCTGCCCTCGTTGTAGACACACACCCACTCAGGAGCTTCCTCTCCCACAAGCCATTCGATCGTTTTTTCAACAACAGGTTTAATTTCTATACTCGGATGTTCAGGATTAATTCCGAGCCCATACGCCATTCCGCAGGGGAAACAACCTCCACATGAGAGCCTCCACTGACACCCTCTTATCACCGGCAGGAAAAGCACAACCCTTTTGACGGTCTTTCCATGCATCCATTCCCGATAATTGACTTGACTTACTACTCGATTCATTGCGAGGCAAGGAGGGCTATGCTGTCTAATCTGGTGATGGAGGGTCACGAGTTTGCGATGCAGTTTTCTCATATTGAACCCCTCCCCTTCTCGGCCTTTCCAAAAATTAAATTACCCCCACTGCAGTTCAAAACGGTCACCCTGTTGATGATCTGTTTTTTACCGGGTGTCCGGTTCGCGCCAGAGCACGGTTATAAATAGAGTAGGGGTCAACCGTTTTATCCTTTAGACCAGCTTCAGGGGGGACAACACATGATCCTTGTGAGCTGTAACGGGGCATCGGTTTTCGAAAGGGGTGGATACACAAGGGTGAGCGGCGAATCAATCTATCTCGGTGGGGAGACCGTTTTCTTCATAGTCCGCGGGGGAACTGCCGTCTACAGGCTCTCCTTCCCGTACATAGACGGGATGGACGTTGGGATCGTGGTGAAAGGGGGTTTTGAGGGAGGTGGAGGCTTCAAGTCGATGGCCTGGATATGGGACTGGAGGCGGGGAAACAGATACAGAAGCTTCGACGACCCTGGCTGGAGTTCACTCGGCAGGATAAGGGGGGAAGAAAGGCAGCTTTTCCTCGTCGATAGGAGGTTTATCAAATTCAAACCATCGGATCAGGATAAAAGGGTTGGGACAGGCGAGATCTTTTTTAAGGTATGGGTCGAACCGTCCACGGGAGGCGAATGTTTTAGAATCGATCAGGTGGAGGTTCATTCGCTCTGAGAAGGAGGACTTCTGGGAACTTGACCGTATTGTAACCAAATGTTACAC
>QNBQ01000238.1 GCA_003645735.1 Candidatus Poribacteria bacterium | reverse complement strand
CTCCTTTCAATTGGATTTCAGGGGAGCGCTATTGAAGGATACAGCAAATGGGCAACCCTAGTCAAGTCACGCTTAAGCGGCGGCCTCCAACCGCTTCAATCGAACCATTGTGGGATTGAAAGCACGCCAACTTCTATCAGCTGCAGATAGCGGACATCGCTTCAATCGAACCTCTGCACTGTTTCTCCTCGATCTCAGTTCACCCGCCGCTTAAGCGTGACTTGACTAGGGTTGCCCATTTGCTGTATCCTTCAATAGCGCTCCCCTGAAATCCAATTGAAAGGAGGAGGATCATGAGGGGGATAGCGTTAGCGGTTGTGTTGTTAAGCGGGCTTGTGATGCTCGCCGGCTGTGCCGCCCCCCTAGCCTCCGCCCCTGTCCCCGGCGCGCTCTACACCGACGTCAAAGGCCCCCTGGCCGCAACGCCGCTGCCCACCTACTCCAAGGTCGGAACCGCCTCCTGTTACTCGCTGCTCGGGCTGGTGGCTCTCGGCGACGCCAGCATAGAAGCCGCCATGAAAAACGGGGGGATCAAAAAGATACACCACGTCGACTTCAAAAGCTACAACCTCCTCGGGATCTACTCCAAGTTCACCGTCATAGTCTACGGCGAATAGCCCGAGCCGGGGGCGCTTCCAGCGCCCCCGATCCCAACACGGCGCTCAGAGGAAACATAAAAGCTAAGCCATGTCCGTGGAACGGCTTAAAATCCCGGAACCCATATCCGGCGGGATAATCCTCTCATACAGGTGCAACAGCCGCTGTAAGCACTGCATGTATGCCTGCTCCCCGAGGTGGAAAGGAGACTGGATGTCGGAGGAGGACGCGGGGAGGATCATAGAGATCCTCGCCCGAAAGCTGAGCAAAGCCCCTCCCGGCCTGATCGGCGTCAACTACGGCGTCCACCTCACCGGCGGGGAGCCCTTCCTCAACTTCGAATTGTTGCTTAAAGCGACGAAGATGGCCGAAGAAGCCGGCCTCCCCTTCACCTTCGTCGAGACGAACTGTTTTTGGTGCAGGGACGATAGGACGACCAGGGAGATGTTCTCGGAGCTGAAAGCGGCGGGGCTGGACGGGGTGCTCATAAGCGTCAACCCCTTCCTCGTCGAATACGTCCCGTTCGAGCGGATCAAAAGGGCGGTCAGGATCGCGGAGGAGGTCTTCGGCGGGAACGTGATGGTTTACCAAAGGCTGTTCTACGAGCTTTTCGACCGGATCGGCCTCAAAGGAACGCTGAGCTTCGAGGAATACCTCAGGAGGATAGGCCGCTCAAGCCTCGCCTATATGGAGCTTCTCCCCATGGGCAGGGCCGTCTATAAACTAGCCCACCTCTTCAAGGGATACCCCGCCAGCAAATTCTTCGGCCTCTCCTGTCGAAGGGAGCTCATCAGGGATTGGCACATACACATCGACAACTACTGCAACTTCATCCCCGGATACTGCGGCGGCATATCGCTGGGGGACGCCCGCGAGCTGGATAAGCTCTGCTCCGAGGGGATCGACCTGGAGGAGATGCCGATCCTCAAACACCTCCTGACCGATCTGGAGGGGCTATACCGGCTGGCGGCGGATCTCGGGTATGAGGAGCGGGAGGAGGGCTACATCTCCAAATGCCACCTCTGCCTGGACATAAGGAGATATCTCGTCCGACGCGGCTCCTTCCCGGAGCTCAAGCCGATCGAGTTCTATGAACACCTCGACGATTAACCCTCCCACCTCGGCGCAAGCGGCCTCAGACGGGGATCGTCCGGGGTCGAATAGGGGCCGCAGTTGCAGACGAAGTTATCGGGATGTTGGCCGTGTCTTGAGAAGTAAGGTTCAAGCGCCTCCCAGACCTCCCTCTCGGCCCTGCACAGCGCGTAGGGCGTCCGCGGGCTGACCCTTTCGAGCTCGCCTATGATGAACTCGTATATCTTGAGCCGCCACTCCCTCGGCACCTCACAGCCCTGCTTATGGGGCTTCCCCTTGGCCCTCTCCATCGCCTCCAGCCATTCGGGATCCAACAGCTCCGGGTCGAGGTATCTCATCACCTTATCGTAGTCCAGGAACCTGAGGCTCTCGAAGGTCACGAGGTCGGGCTGAACTTTCTCGAACAGCAGCTCGATCATCTCGCTGTTCTCCTCCCGCCAGTTCCTCACCGGTATGATCGGCGAGAACCTCACCCTGACGTCATACCCGGCCTCCCTGCATTTGCGCATCGCCTCTATCCTCTCCTCCATCGATGCCGTCCCGCGCTCTATCAGGCTCGATTGCGTCCTGGCCGATAAGCTCCAGCAGCATATCGTCTTTCCCCTGTGGTCGAGGTCGAGCAGGAAATCGACGTTATCGCTCTTTCCGACGTAAAGCTCCAGCCATTTGCCTGGCTTGCGGGCGAAATACTCGATCAACATCGCCGCCCCGCCGTATTCCGGCTCGAAACAGACCGTATCCGTCTCGTTGTCGTATTGGAAGAGCTTCTGGCGGGGCGCAAACCGATCGATCCGATCGTCCAGCCGCTCCACATATTCCTCGAAGTTCATCATGATGTTTATCGACCAGCCGAGGCTGCAGTAGGCGCATCTGAAGGGGCAGCCGCCGATGGAGTGTAGCTGCCAGGCCGGGTTGCAAACGAGGCCCGTCCGCCTCCTGTATCGAGGCGAGCCGCTCTCCCTCCAGTCGAACCCCCTATCCCCGCCGAACTTCATGACCGGCCAGCTGAAAAGCTCCGGATACCTGTTGCGGCGGGCCAGGTAAAGCTCGATCGGCTCGTCGAACCTCCAGTAGTTGAAGATCACCACCGGCGCATGCCCGTCCCGCATCCCCATGAGCGGCCTCGAGTTAAGCCCCATCTCCCTGACGATATCGGCCAGCATCGCGTCGTCCAGGTCGTAGACGACCTCATCGGCCTCTATGTTTCCCATCATCCTCTCGGCCCTGTCGCGCATCCGCGGGTCGTCCATGACCTCCCTGTAGATCAAAAGCTTGCTCGCCCTGATCTTAAGCATCAGATCACCCCCCCGGCGACGGGAAATCGTAATACAACCGGGAGGCGTTGTCAAGCGTCTATGTATCACGGGAACCGTCGGCGAACATCCCCCGACCGCCCGTCGTCCCTGTTGACAGGAGGCTTGGGGGAATGGTAAGATCCTCGCGGGAGGGGATGAGGATGGGGAAACGGCTCGCCCTGGCTTTGACGCCGCTCCTGCTGCTCGGCCTGCTGGCCGGATGCGCCCGGAAGGAGTATCTGAGGAGGTCGGAGTGGAGGAGCGACTTCCGGGACGTCTTCTTCATCGACTCCCGCACCGGCTGGGTCGTCGGAACCAACGGGATCATATTGGTGACGCATGACGGGGGCAGAAGCTGGAGCAGGCAGGAGAGCGGAACGACCGTTGACCTGACCGCCGTGATCTTCACGGATCCCAAAAGGGGATGGGTCGTCGGCGAAAACGGAACTGTTTTGAGGACGCGCAACGGCGGGCTGAGCTGGCAGGTCATGAAGGTCGGCGATTCCTTCTTCGACGATCTCTCCTTCGTCAACTGGTTCAAGGGGTGGATCGCAGGCGAGCTTTACATCGCGCACACCCCCGACGGCGGGAAAAACTGGGAGAGGCAGGCGGACGACTTAGGCTTCCCTCTCCACGGGATCCACTTCGCCTCGCCGCTGCTGGGCTGGGCGGTCGGCGACTTCGGCAGGATAATTCGGACCCAGGACGGCGGGAGAAGCTGGGAGGGGTATGAGGAGGGGCACACCGTCCACCAGCTCAGATGCGTCTTCTTCATCGACGAGCTTCGCGGCTGGGCCGGCGGAACGGAGGCCACGCTGCTCCACACCGAGGACGGCGGGAAGACCTGGCGTCCCCAGGAGACCAACCTCCCCCGGAAACCGGGCAGCCATCACAGGTGGGACGTGAACGACATCCACTTCATCGACCCGCGAAACGGGTGGATCGCGGCGGGCGGCGGATATCTGTGCAGCACGTCGGACGGCGGGGAGAGCTGGACGGTTCACCATCCCGGCACGATGAACGATCTGTTCGGCGTCTGGATGATCGACAGGCGGACGATCGTCGCCGTGGGCGGTAACAGCACGATCCTCAGATCGGAGGACGGCGGGAAGAGCTGGGTCACCGTCACGAGCAGGGGCGAGGAGAGGGGAGGTGTGGAGGGGAGCGAGTCGTCCGTTCCGATAGCTGGGATCAGGATGCTACCCGGCGGGATCGGCTGGGCCGTCGGCGGCAGAGGGGTCATTTTCAGGACGGAGGATGGCGGCAGAACATGGCGCAGGCAGGAGGCGGCGGGGATGGTCGGGAACTTCGACGCGATCGAGGTTCTGG
>QNBQ01000237.1 GCA_003645735.1 Candidatus Poribacteria bacterium | reverse complement strand
GGTAGGAGTAAGATGAGCTTTGAGCAAGCGCGGGAGAGGGCAACCTTAAGCAACCTTATCGCATCTTCTCCTCCGGCCTTCTTTTCATCCAAAAGCCTTCCTGGCCCGAGCGTTTCAGCATCAGTTAAATCAAATATGATCACCTCTTTCTCCCTGCCCTGGAAGGTATGTATGGTTCCAACCTCTATTTCCTCCTCTCCCAATTCTTCCCTTATAAGTTTTCTTATCAAAGCCCTTTGTGCTCTATAAGGAGTGATCACACCTATTTGTGGTGGATCTATTTTCTCATCTAAAAGCTGCCTTGTGAGCTCAACGATTCTTGCGGCATGTTTTTCGTTGAAACGGGATCCGCTTTCATCATGCTCACACCTAGGATTCAAGGCAGTTGTATCTTCGATTACCACACATTCGAAATTTTCCTTCTTTGAACCATCTGAAATTTTCCCTTCATAGAAGTGCTTGCTGATAAGTTCGCAAAGTCTTTTGGGCATCCTGTATTGAACATCGAGGAACTTAACGAACTTAGAGTTTTTCTCCTGCCACCTCATAAGATCTCTCAATGATCTTGCTCCGCTTGCAAGCGAGAAGATATCCTGCTTAAGCCATTTTCTCACAAGATCAGCCTCTGCTTCCCTCCCGCTCTCCCGTAGATATTCATCGCTCATTGCTATGGGAGGAAGCTGATACGGATCTCCTATGATAACAACGCGGTTCGCTATGCAGGCGGCGATGAACAACAGAGGAAGAGGCGCCATGCTTCCTTCATCGACAATTAGCGTGTCGAATCTCTCATTTTCAAATCGATTATCAACGGCGACCGTGGTTAAAGTAGCCACAACCACCCTCTTTTCTTTCAAGCTTAAAAGGGGGATCAGTTCCTCCAAGGGAATTTCAATCTCAAGCTCAGGCTCCTCAATAGTTTCATTTTCAGGGGATGGAGCGCGGATTTCTCTAAGAACTTTATTCAGATCTTCTCTTAACTCCTCAACCTTGGACTTTATCTCCTCGGGAATTTGAAGGTTCTCTATCAGATAGGAAAGAGCAGTGAGAATGTGAAGTATTGCGAGTAGGTCAGGGGATAATTCAGATTCTGATGACCCCTTTCCTTGAGCTTTTTGGGATATCCTCTTATCTTCCTCGCGAGTTCGTTGTTCTTCGAAAGCGTAAGGTTTAGCTTCTTCAAGCACAGCGAATTTGTATCGAGTCAGCAAACGTTGAATATCTTTCTCCTCATATCCGAGCTCTCTCATTGCCTTAACAATCGCAAGCAGAGCATTGTCAGCTGCCCTATTTGTGTGAGCTGTTATCAAAACCCTTTCACCTTTTTCCATCAAAATCAGAGCGATGAGGCCGAGTATCTTCGTCTTTCCAGTTCCCGGAGGACCCCAGATGAAGCAAACTTTGTTCCTTAAAGCAGCGGTTAGTGCCGAAAGCTGAGATTGATTTAGTTCTTTGAGCAACTTCAGATATCTCTTGAATCCCTCAGGGTTTAGACTTTCCGGCTTGATATAACATAATCTTGGGTTAAGCAGTAGCTCAGCTGTATCGATCATGAATTTACTCTCCTCACCCTGGATTTGGTGAATTCTGTCTATCATTTTCCTGTAAAGGTAAGATAGATCGACCTCGAAAGTCGCTCTATCGATTTCCCTGCCTAAGCTTTCCTTTAGATCTTCCAAGAACAATGTTAAGGTCAAAGCATTAGGATCCAAATCGATAACAATGGCGTGAAATTTCCTATAGCCTACGATTAGCGTTCCTTCTGTATTTTCAAGCCACTGGATTCCCTTTTCATCATCAAGCTTGAACTTGTAAACCCATCCATTTCCTTCCTTTCCCTCCTCCCTACCGTTTGATAGGTTGTATCTGACACCTTTCTTCTGAGCTTTGATATATTCGAGTTCGAATTGTAATGCGTTTTTCATCTCCGTCCAGGGTATCATGGTTCCACCCTGCCTTCATTACACAATTCTTCTCCACGCTTCTAGAACCAACCTCTTAGTCCTATACTCCCCAAACTCCCTAATCTCCTTCTCCTTCAACACCCTGAAAGTCTCCCCGGGGTAATCCTCGCCGAAGATGTCCGCTGGGTCGAGAATGTAACGGAGTTCTTCTTCGGTGAGTCCGTAGAGTTTGGCGTAGTAGGCATCCAGTTCGGCGCGGAGGAGGGCTCGGCGGTCTTCGTCCCATTTGAAAGGTGGAAACGGGATACCTTTCAAGGGATCGGTTTCTATCTCCGGGTAAGCCCAAATCCAATCAGGAAGCTCCCAGGAATGTCCGCCGGTTTCGGCGGCGTTCTCCTTCCATTGCCTACGGATGGCGTTCCGTAGTGTTTCATCAGCCTCTTGCCATACATAATCCGCAAACGGTTTGATGTCCCAGGCAGTATAGACCAGTTCTAGAACACGCGGGACAATGAAGTGAAGGTCTTTCTCCGTGTACACTTCCGGTGGGAGAATAGGAAGTTGATACAGAGCTCCAAACGTTATGGAGGGCTGACTCAAGGAATTACGCATGATGTAGTCACACAGGATAGTATTCATATTAGCCATAAGGCCAAGATAATGAAGAGAATCTACATCTGAGAGGAACAAGTAGAGACCGTAGGTTACTCCGCTCCAGGGAACCACACTGCCTATGAGAGTCCGTTCATCTGTGCTTCTTGATACTCTTCTTGTGCCAAAAAACCACGGTCGAACCCAGCTCCTGCCCTCAAGCCGTTTTAACACTTCCCTGTGATGTATAGCATATTGAGTGCTAATTTGAAATTGTGAGTCTAATTTTTGGGAACCTTCAACGATCTTATATCGGTAGCTAAGCGGATCAAAAGTTGCGTATCTGTGATCATAAAAATAAATTGCTTTCCCTTCATAAAGCGGCAGCCATACCTCATCGTCCCTTACAAACCTGTTTCCCACAAGCTCGAAACCCTCTCTCTCCAGTTCTTCCCTCGTGCGGAAGAGGTGAGAATCATTGGCCATATCGAACATCCGCAGAAAACGTATACTCCATGGGTTTTCCCCTTTCACCTCGTTCACCAGGATGGGGACTCGCCGGTAAATCTTCTTTGTGAGCTCGGCGTCATATCGGGTTCGGAAGATAGGGCAGGTTCGGGTGTTGGGGTTTATGAGGCGGAAATCCCCGTCACTCAAGGTGAACCGCCGTCTCTCATCGGACAGATGACGGGCGTTCGTGGCGAAGAAGAGGAACTCGGCGGGTTTATCCTCCTTCGATCGGGCGCCTCGGAGAGTGAGGAGGGAGAATTTGTAACGGCTGTCCACATCCGGGAAGAGCTTCTCCCTGTTCTCGAAATCATAGAGGCTGACGAGCCGACCACCTTCGACCAGGCTGGCGAAGAACTGTTTGTTGGTGTCGTCCGTGGCGATCCCGGTGGGAACAATCACCCCGGCCTGCCCCTCGGGTTTGATGAGCTGTGTGAAAAGCTCGGCAAAGACCGAATAGGTGTTTATGTCTCCTCTGGCAGTCAACGGGAAACGCCCACTGTGCCTGAGGAATTTGCTGAGAGATTCCGCGGCATGAAGCGCTTTGCGGTATTCCTCCCAGAGCTTCGGATTTTTCTGAGGAAGCTCACGGATGAGGCGCTGCCGAGCCGCTCTGTTCGGAGCGTTGGCAATCTCAGGATCGCGGGTCGCGAAGAACTCCTGTTCCTGAAACTTGATTCTCCCCCACGGCGGATTGCACAGCACCACGTCGAACCCGCCCTCCTTGAAGACATCAGGGAATTCCAGTGGCCAGTGGAAGAAGCGGTGTTCATCTGCAAGCTCTTGAACATAATCTAAATCTACGCTTCTTCCCTCTAGGAAGCCCCATAGGATCTCAGAAGTAGGGATTTTATCCTTCTTCACTCCCGTCAACTCGGCGAAGAAGGGGGCTGTCCAGAGATCGCAGGCCTGTCGATCGTAGGACCAATCGCTGCCGGCTCCTCTGGACGCCTCATAAAGCTCCCTCTTCTCACGTATCACCTTCACATCCTCATCCGGGAGCTCATCGAGCAGGAGGACGTCCTCCGCGAAGGAGGTTATATCCCTCTCGATCTTATCCCCAACTCGGAACAGCAGGCTGGTGTTCAGCCTCCTATCCTCCCTGTTCCGCTTTTTAAGCATCGAAGCCACCTGTCTATCATCCCCCGATACCGGTTTGAACGCTTCATCCGGTATGCCCTTCTTCAGGACGGAGGGATCGAGCACGCCGACGAGCGAGTTGCCGCATTTGATCCGATGATCCAGGAAGGTCAGCGGCTTGCCCTTGCAGTGCCCTTCGATCCAAAGCGCCACTTTGCACAGCTCCACGGCCAGCGGGTTCAGATCCACCCCGTAG
>QNBQ01000236.1 GCA_003645735.1 Candidatus Poribacteria bacterium | reverse complement strand
GGTGTGGTCGCGCCAGGTGTATGCGTTGGAGACGTTGCCCATTTTCTCAATGAGCCGGTCTATATCGGCGCGGCTCCTGGTGGGCGTGCCGTCGTCTATGACGTGCTCGACGAAATGGGAGACGCCCGTCCCCAGGTATTTGTCCTCGTATATGCTGCCGGCCCTCACGAACAGCTGGATCGACACGAGCCGGCAGCGGCGATCCTCGATCAGCAGGACGGTCAGCCCGTTGTCGAGGATCGCTTTATGAACCTTTGTTCTTGATCTCCTCGATCCTCCGAGCGATCTCATCGATCTCCTCGTTCGACCTCAAAACGCCTATCTCCATCTCGTAATGCCTTCTGCCGCCCGGCTCTATGAACTGAAGCGTCCCCCTCTCCCTCTCGGCGGCCCTCCCCTCCACCAGGCAGTTTGCCGGCTCAAGCCCTACGACGTAAAGACCCTCGCCCATCATCTTCCACTGGACGAACCTCGGGAGCTGGCTCTTGTGATATCTGACGTAGACGCCTATGCCGCGTCCGCCGTCGAACTTCCTGTTGACCAGCGCCACGTAGACGTGATCGTGCTCGTCGCAGGCCATCTCGTGGTAGAAGACCTGCTCTTTGAAGCCGGGCGTCGGCGGCTGAAAGGATGACCAGCTCTCAACCCCCTTTTCGGCCTCCTCGTCCCTGGGCTTCACCTCGAGGGAGGGGGCGAGCAGCTCGGCCTCCTCGTCCACAACGGGGAAGCCGATGTTGATGTGATAGAGCAGCATGAGGGGCGTTTCGGAGAAGCCATCGTTTTCGATGATGTCGTAGATGTGCAGCTTCGGCTCCCCCAGCTTCGCCCAGATCCGCCTGGTCAGCACCAAGTTCTCCCCGAAGACCCTCACCTCCCTCACCTTCCCCTGAACCCACATCACGAACTCGTTCCCCTCCCATCTGGTGTCGGCCCAGACGTTTTTGGCCGGGATGTTGGAGATCCTGCCGTGGAGGCCCAGGCTTTCGCCCTCGTCCTCGCAGGGGGCGCCCACCTGCCTCAATCCGCAGGTGACCAGCAGCCCGCCGTAAAAACTCCTGAGCCACCCGAAGCCTTCGGGCTCGTAAAACGACGCCTCGACCTCGCCCGTCGGCGATCTCCAGCAGAGGGGGACGCCGTTGTATTCGGCGAACGATATGTCCATGCCCCGACCGGGCAGGACGGTGAAGTTGAAGCCGCATCCGGTGCGGAAATCGACGGCCTCAACCCCCCTCTCGTTCCCCTCCCTCAGCTCATACCTCCTCACGCCGGCGATCTGGGATATGTCGCCGACGTATCTGAGGAGCTCCGACCGGGTGAACTCCTTTCCGTAGAGCTTTAGCATCTCCCTCTCCTTTCGCCGGGTGAAAGTTTTAACGTTTAAGAGGCGGGATGAGTTTATACCCCTTGACCTCCGCCTTTGAGGTATTCCGCTTCCATCCGGCTTATAAGCCCTAACCTCCTCACGTGCCTCTCCGCCCCCGAAAACTCCGTCTCCAGCCAGGTCTTCACGATCTCCAGCGCCAGATCCACAGCGGTTATCCTAGCGCCCAGGACGAGCACGTTCGAGTCGTTGTGGGTTCTCGAAACCCTGGCCATATAGGTCGAGTAACAGGCCGCCGCCCTGATGCCCGGTATCTTGTTCGCCGCTATGGACATGCCTATGCCCGAGCCGCAGATCAGTATCCCCCGGTCGCACCTTCCCGAGGCGACCGCCTCCCCGACTTTCTTGGCGAAGACGGGGTAATCGGAGGGCTGGGCGTCGAAGGCGCCGAAATCCTCGCACTCATACCCCATCCTCCTCAGCATCTCCTTGATCCTCTCCTTCATCTCGACGCCGGTGTGGTCGCTCCCTATGGCTATCCTCCCCCTCATCTGCTCTCCCCCAGCATCTCCTTCAGTTTCCCGACCAAAAGCCCAATATACCTCCCGATCTCATCCCTGCATTTCCTGTATTCCTCGATCGAGCCGCCGAACGGGTCCTCGACGTCCCTCTCCCCCTCCCCCACGAACTCCGAGAGGAGGAACAGCTTCCCCTCAGGGCGGGGGACGAGGAACCTCAGGGCGTCCTTGTGGTGTCTCGCCATGGCCAGGATCAGATCCGCCTCCCTGAGGAGGGATCGGGAGATCTGTTTGGATCTGTGGCCCGAGATGTCGATCCCTATCTCCTCCATGACCTTCCTCGCGTTTTGGGAGGGCTCGCTTCCGAACATCGTCATCGTCCCGGCCGAATCGACCTCCACCCTCTCCTCAAGCCCCTCCTCCTTAAGCTTTTCCCTCAGCATCCACTCCGCCATGGCGCTGCGGCAGATGTTGCCGGTGCAGGTGAACAAAACCCTCAACGGCTTTTCAAGCTCCCTCTCTATCTCCGAGGAGGGGATCGCCCCCTCCCTCAACACCCTGGGCGGCGAGGTCGTCAGATCGATCACGGTCGAGGGGACCGATCCGCCCGTCTCCCCGCCGTCTATCGCCAGATCGACCTCCTCGAGCAGCTCCTCGTCCACCTCTTCGAGCCTCGTCGCCTCCCTGCCGCCCGACAGGTTGGCGCTCGTGGCCGCCAACATCCCGCCGCACCCCTCTATGAGCCTGAGCGCCAGCTGATGGTTCGGCATCCTCACCCCTACCTTGCCGCTGCCGGCGGTCAGAACCTCCGGCAGGACGCCCTCCCTGACCCTCAAGACGATCGTCAGGCCGCCCGGCCAGAACGCGTCGGCCAACCTCCTGAACGTCCACGGAACGCCCTCGGCCACCTCCTCGACCGCCTCCGGGGAGGAGATCAGCAATGGTATCGGCTTGGTCCTGTCCCTCCTCTTGGCCCGGTAGATCCTCTCCACCGCCTCGGGGTTCCTCGGATCGGCCCCTACCCCGTAGACCGTATCGGTGGGGAAGACGACCAATCCCCCCTCGGATATCACCCTGAGGGCTTCCTCGACGACCTCCTCCGTTTTGAGCTTCAGGGCGTCGATGACCCTCATCCCACGTTCACTCCCCTATCAGCGCCACGGCCTGGCCGTTCAGGTCCAGCCCGGCCACCTCCCCGAGCTGATATTTGTGATAGGCCAGGCCGGCGATCATCGCCGCGTTATCCGTGCAGAGGCTCATTGGGGGGAAGTAGACCGCCATCCCCAGCTCCGCCGCCCTGGCCGACATCTCCTCCCTCAGCTTGGAGTTCGCGGCCACGCCCCCCACAACCGCCACCGCCGAAACGCCCCTCTCCTCGGCGGCCGCGATCGTCTTCTCGACCAGGACGTCCACGACCGCCTTCTGGAAGCTCGCCGCTATGTCCTCAACCCTCGGGAGCCTCCCCTCGGCCTTCGCCTTCATCACGAAGTTTCTGACGGCGGTTTTAAGCCCGCTGAAGCTGAAGTTATAATCCCCGCTTTTGATCATCGGCCTGGGGAAGTGAACCGCCTCCTCATCCCCTTTCCTGGCCAGCCTGTCGATGATCGGCCCGCCGGGGAAGCCCAGGTTCAGGTATTGGGCCACCTTATCGAAAGCCTCCCCCGCCGCGTCGTCCTGCGTCGTCCCCATAAGCTCATACCTCGTGTATCCCTCCACGTAGACCAGCATCGTGTGCCCGCCCGAAACCGTGAGGCAGACGTGCGGGACGGGGATGTCGGGGTGCGCCATGAAGCTCGAATAGATGTGCCCTTCGACGTGATTTACCCCGATCAGCGGCTTGCCGTGGCAGTAAGCGATCGACTTGGCCACCGCCACCCCCACGAGCAGCGCCCCGATGAGGCCGGGCCGGTTCGTGACCGCCACGGCGTCCAGCTCGTCCAAGGCGACTCCCGCGTCGTTCAGGGCCGACTCGATGACGTAGAGGATCGTCTCGGTGTGCTTCCTGGAGGCGATCTCCGGGACCACCCCCCCGAACCGGCTGTGCAGGTCCACCTGTGAGGAGACGATGTTCGAGAGGATCTCGAACCCGTCCCTCACGACCGCCGCGCTGGTCTCATCGCACGACGTATCTATGCCGAGGATGAGCATCGTGACACCTCAGATCAACGACTTTTTGGGGAGCTTGCCAAGCTCGAGTTTGACCTCCGCCTCCGATTTGCGCAGATACATGGGGACGAACGAGAAGAGGTCGTCCTTCCTCCCCGCCCTGGCCGCCTCCGCGCCCAGGAAACAGATCGCAGCTCCTCTGGGGACGTCGAAGATCAGCTCGGCGAACCGGGCTTTCCCCCCCATGACCTCCCTTATCCTCCCCTCATATCTCCTCGCCCCTCCCCCTAAGAAGAGCGCCTCGCCGTCGATCATCTCAAGTATCCGATCGACCTCGGCGCAGATGTAATCCGAAACCCTCTCAAACCTCCCCCCGCCCCGGTAGATCGCCCCGTATACC
>QNBQ01000235.1 GCA_003645735.1 Candidatus Poribacteria bacterium | reverse complement strand
TCGAATCCCCGTAGCGCTACCAGCTTCCAAGCCCCCAGCCGCTCGGCTGGGGGTTTTTTAATGGCGGGCCACAAAGGACGGCGGGATGGAGATCACCGGCGAGAAGATCCGGCAGATCCAGCGGCCGCACCGGCTCGACCCTCAAGGCGGTTTTCTGCACCCCGTTCAGCCCGGCCCACCTGAAATAAACCTTCCCCATGAGCCGCCGATAGGAACCCATTCCCCAATCGGACAGGAGGACGACGATCATGAAACCCCTGTTTAAATTTCGAAGGGGCGTCCATCCGCCCTACAGGAAGCTGACCGCCTCTTCCCCGATCCAGAGGGCTAAAACGCCTGAGGTGGCCGTGATCCCCCTCAAACAGCACGCGGGCGCCCCCGCCCAGCCGGTCGTCTCGCCCAAGGAGAGCGTCTCGGTAGGCCAGCTGATCGGCAAAAGCTCGGCCTTCATCAGCGCCAACGTCCACTCCAGCGTCACAGGGGTCGTCAAGGAGATCTCCCCCATGCCCACCCCCTCCGGCGAGAAGGTTCTCTCGGTCGTCATCGAGACGACCGAGGACGAGACGCCCGAGCCGAAGCCGATCAGAAACCCCGACGAGCTGAGCGGCGAGGAGATAGTGAACATAATAGCGGAGTCGGGGATAGTCGGGATGGGTGGGGCCGGTTTCCCAACCCACGTCAAGCTCAAACCCCCCAAGCCGATCGACACGCTCATAATCAACGGCTGTGAGTGCGAGCCTTACCTGACGGGGGATCACAGGCTGATGCTCGAAAAGCCCGATGAGATCATCCAGGGCATCGAGCTGCTCATGAAGGCCCTGAACGT
The DNA here is from genome assembly GCA_003645735.1 of Candidatus Poribacteria bacterium. GTDB lineage: Bacteria > Poribacteria > WGA-4E > B28-G17 > B28-G17 > B28-G17. The sequence goes on along the minus strand of QNBQ01000235.1, from coordinate 3,543 downwards.
GAGGGAGTGCTACATAGGGATAGAGGACAACAAGCCGGATGCGATCAAGCTGTTCGAGGAGAAGCTGAGGGGGAGGCCGATAAAGGTGGTGGAGGTCAAGACGAAGTATCCCCAGGGCGCCGAGAAGGTGTTGATAAAGTCGATCACGGGACGCGAGGTGCCGGTGGGAGGGCTGCCGCTCGATGTGGGCGTCGTGGTCCAAAACGTGGGGACCGCTCACGCGGTATATGAGGCCGTGATACTGGGGAAACCGCTCTACGAAAGGGTCGTAACGGTCACCGGCGAGGTGAACGAGCCGAAAAACCTCCTGGTCAGGATAGGGACGCCGATATCCCAGCTCATAGAGGAGTGCGGCGGATACAAAGAGGGGGCCGCCAGGCTGATCATGGGCGGCCCTATGATGGGGATAGCCCTCTTCTCCGACGAGGTGCCGGTCATAAAGACCACCACCGGCCTGATCGCCCTGCCCGGCTTGCCCGAGGTCAGGAGATACCCCTGCATAAACTGCGGCACCTGCATAGACGTCTGCCCGATGGGGCTCATACCTAAGATGTTCCCGATCCTATACGAGAAGGGGAGGTTCCAGGAGGCGGCTGAGGAGTTCGATGTGATGAACTGCATGGAGTGCGGCTGCTGCGAGTATGAATGCCCTTCCAGGGTGCCTATAGTCCAATCGATAAGGGCGATCAAAAGCAGATTGAGAAGGGAGGGGAAGCGTTGAGGGAGTTTTGGATGTCCTCCTCGCCCCACATAAGGGCGGCGAGGGATACCCGAAGGGTGATGTCGTTCGTCATAATAGCCCTCATCCCCCCGCTCGTGGCCGGCGTCTACTTCTTCGGGATGAGGGCGCTGATATTGGCGATCGTCTGCGTTCTGAGCTGTGTGGGGGCCGAATATGGGATAAGGAGGCTGCTCAAGAAGGAGAGCAGCATAGGCGACCTGAGCGCTGTCGTGACGGGTTTGATCACCGCGCTGATCCTGCCGCCGACGATGCCGATCTGGATGACGATCGTCGGGTGCGTGTTCGCGATCGTGGTTGTGAAGGAGTTCTTCGGCGGCCTCGGCAAGAACATCTTCAACCCCGCGGCCAGCGCCCGCGTCTTCCTCATGTCGGCCTGGCCGGCCTTCACCAACGCCTACATAGAGCCGAGGCCGTTTTTCTCGAAGGACTGGTTCTCGGTCGTGGACGGGGTCACCTCGGCCACGCCGCACCTCAGGAAGCTGAGCGAGATGACGATAACCAAGGGATGGGACGCGATCGGGAAGCTGTTTTGGGGGAACATCTCCGGGTCGATGGGAGAGACGAGCGCCTTCGCCATCCTGCTGGGAGGGATCTTCCTGCTGGCGACGGGGATAATAAGGTGGGAGATACCGGCTACTTACCTAGGGCTGAGCGTTCTCCTGGCGCTGCTGGGCAACTACAACCCGGCCTACTACCTGTTCGCCGGCGGGCTGATGTTCGGCGCCTTCTTCATGGCCACCGATTATGTGACGAGCCCCAGGACGTTCTGGGGAAGGGTGCTGTTCGGGGCTGGCCTGGCCGTCCTGACCTTCGTCATAAGGAGGTTCGGCAGCCTGCCGGAGGGCGTCGTCTACTCGATCCTCATAATGAACGGGTTTACGCCGCTCATAAACTCGCTCATCAAACCACGGGTCTTCGGGAAGGTTAAAAAATGAGGGAGATAATAGCGCTTTCGCTCGCATTGGCGTTCGTCTGCCTGCTTTCGGCCTTCTCCCTCTCCTTCGTCTATCAGCACTCCAAGCCGCTGATAGAGCGAAACAGGGAGGGGGAGCTGCGGGAGGCGGTCGAAAAGGTGCTGCCGGGGGCGAAGGTCGAATACGCGCCTTTGACCTCCGGCCGGGTGTTCGAGGCCCTAAACTCCAGCTCCAACCTGATAGCGCTGTATAAGGGCGAAAAGGACGGGAGGGAGGTCTACGCCGCGCTGATAAGCGTCAAGGGGTATCAAGGGGCGATAAGGATGCTGATAGGGTTCGACCCGGGCGCCTCCGAGATATTGGGCGTCGAGATCCTGGAACACGCCGAAACGCCGGGGTTGGGGTCGAGGATCGAAGGGGAGTCCTTCCTGAGCCAGTTCAAGGGGAAGCTCAAGCCGAAATACGACACGATAACCGGCGCCACAATCTCATCCAGCGCCGTGATAAGGGGGTTTGTCAACGCGATGAGGGCCGTCATGGGAGGTGAAAGATGAGGCTTCAGAACTTCACCAAGGGGCTTTGGACGGAGCTTCCGGTTTTGAGGGTTCTGCTCGGTTTCTGTCCCACCCTGGCCGTCACCAACAGGGCCGAAAACGGGCTGGTGATGGGCCTGGCCACCACCTTCGTCCTCTTCTTCTCCTGCACTCTGATCTCGATCTTCAAAAAGCTCATCCCCCACAGGATCAGGATACCGATCTTCATCGTCGTCATCGCCAGCTTCGTCACGATCGTCGACTACCTCCTGGCCGCCTACTACTGGGAGATGCACAAGGTGCTGGGGATATACATCCCGCTGATCGTGGTCAACTGCCTGATATTGGGCAGGGTCGAGGCTTTCGCCTCCAAAAACCCGGTGGGCGACTCGATGCTGGACGCGCTGGGGATGGGCGTGGGGTTCACGCTGGTGCTGGTGGTGCTCGGCTCGATAAGGGAGCTTTTCGGGTTCGGGACGATATTCTCACACCAGGTGATAGGCAAGCCCTATGAGCCGATGGTGCTCATGATAATCCCGCCGGGCGCCCTTTTGAGCTTGGGGCTGCTTTTGGGGCTGATGAACCTCATAAGGGACAGGATGGAGGGTAGGAGATGAAATACATGTTTTCGGTCTTCTTCGTGGCCGCCGTTCTGAACAACTTCGTTCTGACGAACTTCTTGGGTATCTGCCCGTTTTTGGGCGTTTCGAGGAGGAAAGGGCCTGCGCTGGCGATGAGCGGGGCAGTGCTGTTCGTGATGGTCATCGCTTCGATCTTCACCTGGCTGATCTACCACTACCTGCTTCAGAAATACGACCTGGAGTTTCTGATGATCCCCTCCTTCATCCTGGTGATCGGCTCGCTGGTCCAGCTGATAGAGATATTCATGCGGAGGTTTGCGCCGAGGATGTATGATGTTTTCGGGATCTACCTGCCGCTGATAACGACCAACTGCGCCATCTTGGGCGTCACGCTGATAAACATCAACCGCGCCTTCAACTTCCACACCGCGCTGGTCTACTCGCTTGGCGCCGGTGCGGGCTTCGGGCTGGCGATGATAATCATGGCGGGCATAAGGGAGCACCTGGAATACGTCGATCTGCCGAGGCCCCTTCAGGACATACCGATAGCCCTTCTGGTTGCGGGCCTGCTTTCGATGGCCTTCCAGGGGTTTGCGGGGACGGTGGCCCTGTTGAAGTGAAAGGAGGGGTTAAGGGATGGTCACCACCATAGTTTTGGCCATAGCCGTCTTGGGCGGGATGGGCCTGCTTTTCGGCTTCGGCCTGGCTTATATCGCCAGGAGGCTGGCGGTCGCCGAGGACGAGAGGCTTCAGGAGATCCTGAACATCCTGCC
>QNBQ01000234.1 GCA_003645735.1 Candidatus Poribacteria bacterium | reverse complement strand
GCCCAGGCTCGGCATGCCCAAGACCCAGAAGCTTTACACGATACCGGGGATCGTCCCCGATCCGCTCAACCACCCCCCCGGCTGCAAGTTCCACCCCCGCTGCCCCCAGGCCGGGGAGAGGTGCAAAGAGGAGGAGCCTCCGCTGACGGAGGTCGAGGACGGACATCTGGTCGCGTGCTGGCTGTATCATGATGGACGGTAAGGCCCTGGTTCAGGTGGTCGATCTCAAAAAATACTTCCCGGTCAAAACCGGGGTTTTCTCGAGGACGAAGGGGTATGTCAAGGCGGTGGACGGGGTGAGCTTCTCCATCGGAGAGGGGGAGGTCGTCGGATTGGTGGGCGAGAGCGGCTGCGGCAAGACCACGCTGGGCAGGACGATCCTCCGCCTCATAGAGCCGACCTCGGGCGACATACTCTTCAGGGGGAGATCCATCGTCGGGCTGAAGGGGCGCGAGCTGCGCGGGGTGAGGAGGAACATGCAGATCATCTTCCAGGACCCCTATAGCTCGCTCAACCCCCGGATGACGCTGAGACAGATCGTGGGGGAGGGGCTGAGGATACACGGGCTGGCATCGGGGGATGAGCTTGATAAGATCGTGAAGGATCTGCTCGACAGAGTGGGCATCCCCCCCACCTACATCGACAAATACCCGCACGAGCTTTCGGGCGGGCAGAGGCAGAGGGTGGCGATAGCCAGGGCCATAGCTTTAAACCCGGCCTTCATCGTCTGCGACGAGCCGGTCTCCGCCCTGGACGTCTCCATCCAGTCGCAGATCCTGAACCTGCTTTTGGAGCTGAGGGATGAGTTCAACCTGTCGTATCTGTTCATCTCGCACGATTTGGCGGTGGTGGAGTATATGTCGGACAGGGTGATGGTGATGTATCTGGGCCAGATAGTGGAGTCGGCCCCGGCGGAGGAGCTTTACAGGGACCCCAAACACCCCTACACGATCGCCCTCATGAGCGCAATTCCATCGCCGGAGCCGGGCGGGAGGAGGGAGAGGATCATCCTGCCGGGGGAACCTCCCTCGCCGATAAACCCGCCGGAGGGGTGCAGGTTCCACCCCAGGTGTCCCGAGGCGAAGTCGATCTGCAGCTCGACCCCGCCGCCCGAGGTCGAGGTGTCGCCCGGACATATGGTCAAATGCCATCTTTACGCTTGATGCGATCGACGTCGCACAGGGATTGCACCTCGTTCCCTGGGCCTCCCCTCTCGCGGCGTTAAGCCCGCCTTAAGACGTTCTCGAGGGGCCTCCCGGCCGGCGGCATCCCTCCCCCACCTGAGAGGTGAAAACCTTCGATCGCTTTGACAAAGCCGATTCCGCGGGACTATAATGATTTAGAGCCGCTTTCCGGGGAGGAGGAAGTGAGGAAGGGCGGGGCGAGGTATCAGCCGAGCGTCACGCTCAAATCGATCGCCATAGCCACCCTGCTCATCCCCCTAAACGTCTACTGGATAATCCAGCTTGAGGTCGTCCGATACACCCACCCCACCCTCATCCACCCGCTCTCCAACGTGATATTCATCCTGTTCTGGCTGACGGTCTTCTCCCTGTTCCTCGGCAGGCTCTCCCCGAAGCTATCCCTGAGCAGGGGGGAGCTGATGGCGATCTACATCGTCCTGTGCATCGTCTCCTCGCTCTGCTCGCACGACATGATGGAGATCCTCGTCTCGATAATGGGCTACCCCTACAGGTTCGCCTCGCCCGAGAACGAGTGGGCCGACCTCTTCCTGAAACAGCTGCCCTCCTGGCTGACGGTGGGGGATGAGAAGGCGTTGAAGGGGTTTTACGAGGGCGAATCGACGCTCTACACCGCCCGCCACATCCGCGCCTGGCTCACGCCGTGTCTGTGGTGGACCTCCTTCATCATCGTCCTGCTCTTCACGATGCTCTGCATCAACGTCTTCCTGAGGAAGCAGTGGACGGAGAGGGAGAGGCTCAGCTACCCGATCATCCAGCTGCCGCTTGAAATGACGGAGAGAAGGGGAGGGTTTTTCAGGGAGAGGCTGATGTGGCTCGGCTTCTCCATTGCCGCCCTCATAAGCATCGTCAACCTCCTCAACTCCATCTTCCCCTCCGTCCCCTACATCCCCGTCAAGAGGCGGAGCATAGGGTATCTGTTCACCGAGAGGCCGTGGAGCGCGATGGGGGACGTGAGGCTGTCCTTTTACCCGTTCGCGATAGGCATCTCGTTCATGATACCGCTCGACCTGCTGCTCTCCTGCTGGGTTTTCTACTGGATTTACAAGATGGAGCTGGTCGTGGGGGGAGTTATGGGGTGGAGGTCGACCTCCAGGTTCCCCTTCGCCGACGAGCAGGCCTTCGGGGCCTACATCGGCATACTGCTGTTCGTCATCTGGACGGCCAGGTCGCATTTCAAATCGATATTCAAACACGTCCTCGGGATGGAGAGGGTGGACGATTCGGAGGAGCCGCTCCCCTACAGAGCGGCGGCCGCCGGGTTCGTCCTGGGGTTCGCCTACCTCTTCCTCTTCTCCTACAGGATGGGCATGGCCGCCTGGGCGATACCGATCTTCTTCGCGATATACTACCTCCTCGGGACGGTTATAGCCAGGATAAGGGCCGAGCTGGGGTTTCTGGTCCACGACCTGCACCACATCGACCCCCACAGCATGATGATAGACATGTTCGGCACGCGCAGGCTGGGGACGAGGACGTTGATAGGTTTCTCGCTTTACATGTTCTTCAACCGGGCCTACAGGGCGCACCCGATGCCCCAGGAGCTGGAGGCGATGAAGATCGGCGAGAGGGTCGGGATGAGCCAGAGAAGGATAGCCTTCGCGATCATGTATGCGGTCGTGGTGGGGGCGATCGTCACCTTCTGGCTTCTTTTGGACGATTACTACCGGCACGGAGCCGAAAGCGGCTACTACGGCCCGTGGGCGCTGGGCTTCGGCAGGGGGATATACAGGCAGCTGGAGAACTGGCTCAACTACCCGCGCGACCCCGATGTGCCGGCCATGCTCTTCATGGCGGGCGGCTTCGCCTTCGGCGTCCTGTTGATGCTTGTGAGGACCAGGTTCCTCTGGTTCCCCCTTCACCCGCTGGGCTACGCCATGGCCAACAGCTGGGGGATGTATAACCTGTGGAGCTGCCTTTTCGTCGCCTGGCTTGTCAAGTGGATCATATTGAGGCACGGCGGGCTGAAATCCTACAGGAGGGCCGTCCCGTTCTTCTTGGGGATGGCCCTGGGGGATTTTATCTTCGGCAACATCTGGAGCATAGCGAGCGTCGTGGCGAACACGACGCTCTATCAGTTCTGGCCGTGAAGGAGGGGTTCGGCGATGTCGGAGCTTAGGTGGCATCCGATACTGGAGGAGTGGGTGATCGTATCGACGCATCGCCAGAAGAGGACCTTCCTCCCCAGGAGGGAGGAGTGTCCCCTGTGCCCGGGGGTTTTGGAGATACCGGAGGATTTCGAGATAGCGGTCTTCGAGAACAGGTTCCCCTCGCTGATGAGGGAGCCGCCCGAGCCGGCGGTTGAGGGGGACGATTTCTACAAAGTCGCCCCGGCCAAGGGGATATGCGAGGTGGTCGTCTACACGCCGAAACACGAGGGGACGCTGACCGACCAGCCGCTCCAGACGATCTACAACCTCGTCAGGGTCTGGAAGGACAGGTATGAGGAGCTGGGGTCGCGCGATTTCATCAAATACGTCTTCATCTTCGAGAACAAGGGCGAGGTAATCGGCGTCACCCTGCACCACCCGCACGGTCAGATCTACGCCTTCCCCTACATACCGCCCAAGATCGAGAGGGAGCTGAGCTCCAGCCTGAAGTTCTACCGCCAAACCGGGAGGTGCATATTCTGCGAGGTTCTAAAGAAGGAGCTTGAGGACGGGAGGAGGATCGTATGCGAGAACGATCTGTTCGTCGCCTTCATCCCTTTCTTCGCCAGATACCCCTATGAGGTCCACATCATGCCGAGGGCGCATTTGAGGTCCCTTGCGGAGTTCGACGACGACCATCAGATGGCGCTGGCGCGGATATTGAAGATGGTTCTGATGAAATACGACAACCTGTTCGGCTTCTCGCTGCCGTATATGATGGTGATGCATCAGGAGCCGACGACGGGCGAGGTTTACGATTATTACCACTTCCACATCGAGTTCTATCCGCCCCACAGATCGAGGGATAAGCTCAAATATCTGGCGGGGTGTGAGTCGGGGGCGGGCAGCTTCATAAACGACACGGCGCCTGAGGAGAAGGCGGCGGAGCTGCGCGAAAAGCCTCCTCACTCCGAGGAGGAGCTGGAGTGAAGCGGTATCCTGACGGTGGCGGTCGTCCCCCTGCCGACCCGGCTGTCCAGCTCTATGGTCCCGCCGTATCTCTCGACGATCCCCTTGCAT
>QNBQ01000233.1 GCA_003645735.1 Candidatus Poribacteria bacterium | reverse complement strand
TTGAAATCCCTGGGCGGCCCGACCGAGCGGATCGCCTCCTCAAGCTTCCCGATCGGAACCGCTCTCCTCCGCTCCTCCACCTCCCTCCGCTTGTGCTCCAATATCCTTTCGAGTATCGTCACGTTCAACCCCCCTCGTTCGTCATCTCTATCAGCATCTCCAATTTCCGGAGGGCCATGCCCGAATCGATCGACTCCTCGGCCAGCTTTATCCCCTCCTCCAGATCGGCTGCCCTTCCGCTGGCGGTGATCCCGGCGGCGGCGTTCAACAGGACCACATCCCTGTGAGGCCCCTTCTCGCCCTTGAGGACGCTCAGGATGACCTCGGCGCTCTCCTCGGGGGAGCTCACGGCTAGGTCCTCGACCCTCGCCCTCTCGAAACCGAAATCCTCAGGGGACACCACGTAGCTCCTTATCCTGCCCCCCTCCACCTCGGCCACGATCGTCTCGCCGGTCGTGGTCATCTCGTCCATCCCCTCCCCGTGCACCACGAACGCCCTCCTGACCCCGAGCTTGGCGAGCGACCTGGCCATAAGCCCGGTCAGCTCCGGCGAGTAAACCCCCAGCACCTGTGCCCTGGCCCCGGCCGGGTTGGTCAGAGGCCCCAGGATGTTGAAGACCGTCCTTATCCCCAGCTCCCTCCTCGGGCCGATTGCGTGTTTCATCGCGGGGTGGAAGAGCGGCGCATACAGGAAACCTATGCCTATCTCGTCCAGGCATCTGCCGACCGTTTCGGGATCGGCCTCTATGTTGACGCCCAGCTGTTTGAGGACGTCGGCGCTGCCGCACCTGCTGGAGACCGATCTGTTCCCGTGTTTTGCCACGGGAACGCCCGCGCCGGCCACGACGAAGGCCGCCGCCGTGGAGATGTTGAACGTGTGCGTCCCGTCTCCCCCCGTCCCACAGGTATCGACGAGGTTCTCATGTTTGGTCTTGACCCTCTTGGCCTTGCGCCGCATCACCCTGGCGAAGGCGGTCACCTCCTCCGGCGTCTCCCCCTTCATCCTCAGGCCCACAAGCAGCCCTGCTATCTGGGCCGGGGTGGCCTTCCCCTCCATTATCTCCTCCATGACCGCCTCCGCCTCGGCGCCCTTGAGATCCTCCCCTTCCACGACCTTGGAGATCGCCTCCTTTATCGTGAAACGCTCCATCAAACCTCCCTCCCCTCTATTTCGAGGAAGTTTTTCAGGAGCTTCTCGCCCTCTTTGGTTAGGATCGATTCGGGGTGGAACTGAACCCCCCAAATGGGCAGCTCCCTGTGCCTGATCCCCATGATCTCCTCCGGATCGTCCTCCGCCCAGGCGGTCACCTCAAGCTCGGGCGGGAGCGAACCGGGATCGATTATGAGCGAGTGATACCTGGTCGCCTCGAACGGGTTCTCCAGCCCCCTGAAGATCTCCTCCCCGTTGTGGCATATCATCGAAGTTTTGCCGTGCATCAGCCTCTTGGCCCTCACGATCCTCGCCCCGAAGACGTGTCCGATGCACTGATGTCCGAGGCAGACGCCCAAAATCGGTATCCTCCCGGCGAACCGCCTTATCACCTCGTTGGATATCCCCGCCTGAAGGGGGGTGCACGGCCCGGGGGAGATGACGATCCTGTCGGGCGAGAGCCTCTCTATCTCCTCGATCGTTATCGCGTCGTTCCTGAAGGTCAACACCTTCGCCCCCAACTCCCCCAGGTATTGGACCAGGTTGTAGGTGAAGGAATCGTAGTTATCGATCATCAGAACCCTCACGATCCGCCACCTCCTCAGATGAAGTCCGACTCGGCCATGTCCAGCGCCTTGAGGAGCGCCATGGCCTTGTTCATGCACTCCTCGTGTTCCCTTTCGGGGATCGAGTCAGCGACTATCCCCGCCCCGGCCTGCACGTGTCCGACCCCTCCCTTGGCGACGAGCGTCCTGATGGTTATGGCCGTGTCGGCGTCGCCCGCGAAGCTGAAATACCCGACCGCCCCGCCGTATGGGCCGCGCCTGACCGGCTCAAGCTCCTCGATGATCTCCATCGCCCTCACCTTCGGCGCCCCCGAGAGCGTCCCGGCGGGGAAGCAGGCCCTTATCACGTCGAAGGCGTTCTTGTCCGGCCTCAGCCTCCCGACGACGTTCGACACGATGTGCATCACGTGCGAGTATCTCTCGACGACCATCAGCTCGTCCACCTTCACGCTCCCGTATTCGCAGACCCTGCCCAGGTCGTTCCTGCCCAGATCGACGAGCATGATGTGCTCCGCCCTCTCCTTCGGGTCGGACAGCAGCTCCTTTTCGAGCAGCTTGTCCTCCTCAGGGGTTTTCCCGCGCGGGCGGGTGCCGGCTATCGGCCTCGTCTGGGCGATCCTCCCCTCCACCCTGACCATCATCTCGGGCGAGGAGCCGGCCAGTTTGAGGTCGCCGAACCTGAGGAAGAACATGTATGGGGAAGGGTTCACCATCCTCAGCGCCCTGTAGAACCTGAAGGGATCGACCCTCATCGGGAAGGAGAGCCTCTGGGAGAGGACGACCTGTATCACGTCGCCCGCCCGGATGTATTCCTTGGCCCTCTCGACCGCCTCGATGAAGCGGTCGGGCGTGAAGTTCGACCTGATCTCGACCTCCTCGCCCGGGACGATGTGAGGCTTATGTTCCAGCAGCCTGATGGCCGGCAGCGGCGACTTGAGCTTCGAGATGGCCTCCTCTATCCTCTCCACAGCATCATCATACGCCTTCATCGGGTCATCCTCCACGAACGCCAGCGCTATCACCATCATCCGCCTCCTGACGTGGTCGAACGCGATCAGCGTGTCGACGAACATGAAGGCGCAGTCGGGCAGGTTCAGATCGTCGACGGCCATCTCCGGCAATCTCTCGAAGAACCTGACCATGTCGTAGCCGATGTATCCGACCGCCCCGCCGAAGAACCTGGGCAGCCCCTCAAGCCGAGGCGCTCTGTAGCGCAGGACGAGCCTCTCCAGCTCCGAGAACGGGTCGGTCGAGCTGTATCCGCGCGTAAACCCCGTCCTCGGGTCATGTATCTCCACCTCGCGGCCCTTGGAGGAGAAGACGAGGTATGGCGAGGAGCCTAGGAAGGAGTATCTGCCGATCCTCTCGCCGCCCTCGACGCTTTCAAGCAGGAAGGAGAAGCTCCCGTCGTCGATCTTCAGGAAGGCCGAGACGGGGGTTTCCAGATCGGCGGATATCTCCCTGTAGACGGGGATCAGGTTCCAATCGCGGGATAGCTTGAGGAAATCCTCGAAGGAGGGGGTATATTCACGCTGTGTAGACCTTGTCGGGGTCGAAAACCTTTTCGCCGACGATCTCGAAGCCTCCGTCCTCCGTGACCCTTCTGAAGAAGCAGGATCTGTAGCCCTCGTGGCAGGCACCGCCGATCTGATCGACCTTGATGAGCAGGGCGTCCCCGTCGCAGTCGAAGTAGATCTCCTTGACGAGCTGGTAATGTCCGGATGTCTCCCCTTTAAGCCAAAGACGCCTCCTTGACCTGCTCCAGAAGTGGACCTTCCCCTCCTGGAGCGTTTTTCTGAGCGCCTCCTCGTTCATATAGCCGAGCATAAGCACCTCCCCGGTTTTGTGGTCTTGGATTATGGCGGGGATCAGGCCGTTGGAATCGAATTTGAGCTTTTCGAAGAACTCCATCCCGTCCTCCTTTCGGGAAAATAGAAAAGCCGCGGACAAACCCCTCTTCTTAGGAGGAGCATGCCCGCGGCTTCATCTATCGCCAAGCGCCCTGAGTTCGGCGCCTAGGCGTCACCCCACCGGGCACGCTCCAACCCCGGACCACCAAGGCCACCAGCAGATATGATCGAACGTGAGGTCCAGGGTCGTCATCGCGCGCCCCTCAAAGCCGAAGGTCTCTTAAAGCTTACAATAAACGGGAGGGGATGTCAAGATTGCCAACCCGAATCGGTTGCTCTACAATTTAGACTTGCATGCCGATGCGGATCGAGGTGGGGCGGGATGATCGACCATTACAAGCTGCTGGGCGTGGACAGGAAGGCGACGAAACAGCAGATCAAAGCCGCCTTCAGAAGGCTGGCCAAGCTCTTCCATCCCGACAAAAACCCGCAGAACAGGGAGGAGGCCGAGCGCAAGTTCAGGGAGATACTCATAGCGTATCAGACGTTGGCGAACGACAGGACGAGGGCCGCCTACGACAGGATGCTCGAGCAACACGAGCTGAAGAGGCGATCCCAGGCGGCCCGAAGGCCTAAACCCCCCAAAGACCCCATCGCCCAGAGGTGCGAGCAGATGTTGTTCGACCTCCTAAACGGCAGGTATGAGGAGGGAGTCGTGGAATACGAGAAGCTGAAGGCGGAGCTCAGGGAGTTCGACCTCTTCAAACACCTTAGCTACGCCGACGCTCGCGATTGTGAGTTCCTGCTGGCCGAGGCCTATCACGTG
>QNBQ01000232.1 GCA_003645735.1 Candidatus Poribacteria bacterium | reverse complement strand
CTCCCACAGCGTCTCGGCCCTCAGGTTTCCGGCGTTGGGGATGAAGAGCTTGAAGGGGTTGGGGGTTCTGTCGATGAAGCCGAAGATGCCGTGTCCGGCCGGGTTCAGGCCGGTCATATAGGAGGCCCAGGCGACGGACGAGACGACCGGTATGACCGAGCTTATCCTGAAGAGCCTACCTTCCTCGAACATCCCCGCCATGTTGGGCAGGTCGCCCTCCTTGGCGTGTTTGACGACGAACGAGTGGGGCACGCCGTCGAGGCCCACGACCACGACCTTCCTCCCCTTGCGCCTCCTCAGGAAGAACATACAGCACCTCCTCTCCGGCTCTGGGCGGGGATATCTTATCAAATCCCGCTTCGATCGTCAAAGCCGGTCATCACACCCGCCAGATCGAGCTCAGCTCGTAGACCTCCAAGGACCTCACCCTCACATCTCCGCCCCTGGCGATCAGATCGACGGTTCCCTCGTCGGGGAGGATCACGCCGATAGGCATATAGATCCGCCCGTCGTTCCCGAAGATCTCAATGGAGGTTCGGTCGACCAGGACCTCGAGGCATATCTCGCCGTCGCGCGGTTTCAGAGGAGCCTCACATCCCTCGCACCTCAGCAGCCCCTCTTTGACGTCGTAGAGGACGGGGATGCCCCTTATGCGGAGCCCTATCTCCGTCGCTTCCCCTATGATGAACCTGAAGCGGATGTGGAGCAGCTCGCCCTCGACGCCGGGAAGGGGGGTCTCACCCTCCTCGAACGTCTCATCCCTCCAGAGGTGCTCCCTTTCGTGAAGCAGCTCTATCTCCCTCACCGGCTCGGCGAACAGCCGTATCCCTTCCTCCGTGCTCCTCAGGCTGAGCTCCACGGGAAACAGCATCATCTGGTTGAACGGCATCCCCGGCATCTCCACCCGTCCCCAGGCGATCTGTATTCGACGGCCGTCCTCGGGCGGGATGTCGTTCCACGTCTGGGAGGCGTAGAAACAGTTGCCGTAATTGAAGCGGTGTTTGCCGGATTCGGGGATGAACCTCCTCCCGTCGAAGAAGCCGATGGAGTAATCCCCATCGGCGCCGTATACGACCCATCTCCTCTCGCCCTCATCCCCGTCCACGGGCAGCTCGAATATCTCCGGGCACTCGTAGTATCCCTCGATCCTGCTCTGGAACTCCCAGCTCTTCAGGTCGGGCGATGTATAGAAGGCGATGTATCTCCCCCCTTCGAACTCATCGTAGACGGCCATGACCCAATGCCCGCCCGGTTCATACCAGAAGATCCTCGGGTCGCGTCCGCGGTGTCTGACCACCGGGTTGCCCTCATACTCGGTGAAGGTGCGGCCGCGGTCGGTGCTATACGCTATACACTCCCCCCGGGCCGTGCTGGTGAAGGCCGCTACGATGACGTCCTCCTCGCCCCTCTTGAACCCCGCGGTGTTGTTCTTATCCACCGCGGCGCTTCCGGACCAGACCCAATCGCCGAACCGGCGCGGGTAGATCGCTATGGGCAGCTCCCTCCAATGGACCAGGTCCTCGCTCACGGCGTGTCCCCAACATTTCTGGGCCCCGCCCCAGTATCCGCAGGGGTTGTGCTGGTAGTAGAGGTGGTATTCCCCCTTGTGGAACACCAGGCCGTTCGGATCGTTGAGCCATCCGCGGCGGGTTGTAAAGTGAAACCCGGGGCGGTATCTCTCGCGATATAGATCCTCCGCCCCCTCGATCTCGTCGCTATGGCGGATCAGCTCGGAGATCTCCGGGTCGCTCAAACCCTCGACCTCCAGAACGGCCCTCCTCCCTTTGAAAGGTTCGACATCGAAGAAGGCCCAGAAATCCGGCTCCTCCCGGGCCAGCTCTATCTCGAACTCCCAGACGGTCCTCCCCTCGACCTCAAACCTCGTCCTCCGCCTCGGAGCGCCCGTCTTCACCGGAAGGTTGAGATATCTTTTTTCAAGCTTAAGCTCCACGGTCCTCCCTCCTTCTCCGGTTTTATCCGGCGGCCCGGTTTAAGGTTATCATAACCTCGACCCGCGGGGAAGCCTCCGGCAGGAGGGCTCCTCTTAAACCCCCTTTGACGGCCCGCCCGCCGCGGGGTATAATATGAACCGCTCACTCGAAGCGCGAGGAGGTGAGCCGGATGTTGAGGAAGGCGGTCGTGATCGCCGGCGGACTGGGAGAGAGGCTCAGGCCGGTGACCTACGAGATACCCAAGCCGCTGATCCCCATTCAGGGAAGGCCGCTGGTGGAGCACGTCATCGAGATACTCAAGCTGAGGGGAGGGGTGGAGGAGATCTACATGAGCGTGGGATACATGTGGGAGAGGATCAAAGAGCACCTGGGCGACGGGAGCAGGTTCGGGGTGAGGATCGAATACATCGTCGAGGAGGAGCCGCTGGGGACGGGGGGATGGATGAAGCTGATCGACCCCTTCGAGGAGGACTTCATCGCGTTGAACGGGGATAACCTGTTCGACCTGGACTTCCAGGCCATGTATGAGTTCCACAGGAGCAGGGATGCTGTGGCCACGATCGCGCTCACGAGGGTGGACGACCCCTCCGAATACGGCGTCGTGGTGACGGAGGGGGATAGGATAGCCCGCTTCCTCGAGAAAACCCCCAGCCCGCCGACCAACACGATAAACTCGGGCTACTACATCTTCAGCCCCCGCGTCTTCTCCTACCTCCCTGAGAAGAGGAAGTTCATGCTGGAGAGGGATCTGTTCCCCAGGCTGGCCGAGGAGGGGGTGCTTTACGGGTTCGTGCACGAGGGGCTGTGGTTCGACACGGGCACGTTCGACAGGTGGGAGGCGGCCATCAAGAAGTGGAGGCCGATCTCCGGGTGAGCCTCACTTCAGGAGGATCAGCTTCCCGGTGAACTCCTTATCGCCGGCGATTAAGCGATAGATGTAGACCCCGCTCGCCGCCTCCTCGCCTCGCCCGTTCCTGCCGTCCCACCTGGCCGCCAGGCCTCTGGAGGAGTAATCGCCGGGCCGGAGCATCCCCAGATCGATCCTCCTGACGAGCCTGCCGAGCAGGTCGTAGATCAGTATCTCGACCCTCGCCCTCTCAGCCAGCTTGAAAGGCATCCAGACCTCGGAGTTGAACGGGTTGGGATAGGACGGGGGAAGTTCCGTTTCGACGGGTAAGGGGGTGCTCAACACGAGCGTTCCCAGCCGTTGAGGGCCATCTCCTCCCGCCGGGATGGGGGGATACCTCCCCTCCAGGTCGAGGGCCGTCGCCCTGACCTCTATCAGGTCGCCCTCCGCCCAGCCCCGGGGAAGATCGGCCGACCAGCGGCCGTTTCGGTCGGTTTTGAGGACCGAGGAGAAGATCGGCTCACCTCCTCTCAAAAGCCTCAGCTCCACCTCAGCGCCCGGGGCCGGGCGTCCGTTGGGCAGCAGAGCCAGCCCGTGGGCGGGATGGGGAGGAGCGGGCGGCTCGATTTTCCCCACAGGGAGCCGTTGAACGATCGGAGGGGCGAGCCGTTTTGAAGGAGACCAGCTCATCTCCGCGCTCGACTTGATGAAATAGCCGCGGCCGATCCGAAGCGGGAAGTCGGGACCTAAGATGTCGCCGCCTGAACGCAGAGCGCTTATCCATCTCCCCCTGTCCCTGTCCCACCAGCTTATCTGATCGGCGCCCGAGCTCCTGAGGAAGGAGTGCGAGGTGTGCTCGGGAAATGGCTTGGGGGGGGATATGAGGTTGAACCCCTTGTGAAGCTCGATCTCCGGCTCAACCGGAGCGCCCTTGAACGTTATCGTCATCGCATCGGCGGCTTTGACGAAAAAACCATCCCCCGGCTCTATTAGGAAATCCGGGCCTATGATATCATCCCCTTCCCTGAAAGCGGAGATCCATCTGCCCCTGACGGCGTCCCATATCGAGACGAGCTCGATGCCCTCTTTCCTGAGGAGGGAATGGGAGGTCAAGGGTTTCTTGGGGCGGAGGGGCAGGCCTATGAGGTTAAAGCCCTTCCTCAAATCGATCCTCACCGGCAGGACGACGATGACGGGGTCCGACTCGTCCGAGACAGGGCCGGCGTTCCCACGCGCGTCGACCGCCTGAACCTTGATCCTGTAGATCCGGCAGTCCTCACCCCTCACCCTGTAAGAGGTCGTCCGGGTTGTGCCGGCAAGCCTATACCCCCCGCCGTCCACGGAGAGGAACACTTTATAGGCGTAAACCGGCCCGCTGGCCGGCGACCAAACGAAATCGACATCGGTATCGTCGTCGTAATCCCTTTCGCCTCCTGCGAGCAGGAGGAGGGCCAGGAGAAGAAGCCCCAACCCTCACCTCCTTGAGAGGGCGATGCGGCGAAGGGACGGGTGAAAAGGGAGGATGCTTGAGAAGGCAGGAGAGCCAAGGCCCGCCCTTCACCGGGAAAAGGATAGCATAGCTCGTGGCTTTTGTCAAACCGG
>QNBQ01000231.1 GCA_003645735.1 Candidatus Poribacteria bacterium | reverse complement strand
GGGAAATCGAAGCGGGGTGAGGGCCATGTGGAGAGGTTTCATCCTTACCCTCCTCATCGCCTCGACCCTCTGGATCGGATGCGGCGAGCAGGGGGAGATGGAGGCCCGGGAGGGAGCCGTGTTCGGGCTGGTGAGGGACGCCCTCTCCGGGGAGCCCGTGGCGGAGGCGGAGGTGAGGCTGGGGGATAAGTCCTGCATGACCGGCCCGGACGGGATGTTTCGCTTCGAACACGTCCCGTATTCACCCGGCCTGAAGCTTGAGGTGAGCGCGCCGGGTTATGAGACCTATGTCGATGAGATCCCGCTCGATAGACCGGAGCTGGAGCTCACGATCGAGCTGACGAGGAAAAAGGGGATCGTTTTCGGATGGGTGAAAGATGGGGTTTCGAAGGCGCCCGTGCCGGGCGTGGAGGTCAAGCTCGACGGGGAGTCGCACACGACCGATCAGGACGGCAACTTCTTCTTCCTCGACGTGCCCTACTCGCCCGATCTGAGGATCGAGATCGACGCCCCCCATTACAAGCCATACAGCGAGCGGGTCTCCCTGGACAAGCCGGAGCTGGAGCTGTCCATCTATCTGGAGAGGGATTTCGACGAGCAGAGGGAAGTGGAGGGGATGATCGCCGAGCTTGAGAAGCTGATCTCCTCGGACGATCCCAACGTCATCCCCCAGCTTAAGGGGTTCTTCTCCAGGGATTACAGGGCGTCCGATGATGAGAACACCACCTTCGTCGTCTCGCTCGGGTTGATACCCAAAAACTATGAGGACATCTTCCCATGCCTCAGCTCGGTCTTCAAGAAATACGACGACGTGAGGTTCAAGTTCTCCGAGATCAAGGCGGAGGCGACGACGGCCTACCTCGCCCGGGCGAAGATGCTCCTGACGATCCACGTCAGGAAGGTCGATAAAGAGGAGGAGGTGGAGGTCGACCTCAAATGCACCCTCTCGTTGAAGAGGCGGGAGGGTGATTGGAAGATATCCGGATGGAAGCTGGACGAGATCATCGAGATAAGGCAGTGATCGGGAGGTTAGCTATGGGGAAGGACGGAAAGCTGTTCGAAAAGCTGGTCGAGGTGGTGGCCGCCCTCAGGGGCGAAAACGGATGCCCCTGGGACAAGGCCCAGACGCATGAGACGCTTAAGACCGATCTTCTGGAGGAGACCTACGAGGTTCTGGAGGCGATAGATTCGGGCGATCCCGAGAAGCTCAAGGAGGAGCTGGGCGATCTGCTCATGCAGGTCATGCTCCACTCCCAGATAGCCAGCGAGGAGGAATGGTTCGACGTCTACGACGTGGTTCAATGCATAACCGAGAAGCTCATAAGGCGCCATCCGCACGTCTTCGGCGACGTCAGGGTTTCCTCCCCCGAGGAGGCGCTTTCGAACTGGGAGGCGATAAAGCGGGCCGAGAAGGGGGATGAGAGGGAGTCGATACTCGACGGCATACCCGCAAGCCTTCCGAGCCTCTTGAGGGCGCGGAAGCTCCAGAGCAGGGCCTCAAGGGTCGGGTTCGATTGGGGATCGCCAGAGGAGGTTCTGCCGAAGGTGAGGGAGGAGCTGGAGGAGCTTGAGGGGGTGATCGGCTCGGGGGATATCAGGAAGATCGAGGAGGAGATAGGCGATCTGCTGTTCGCCGTCGTCAATCTCGCTAGGCTGCTCAGGGTCGAGCCCGAAGAAGCTCTCAGAAAGGCCAACGAGAAGTTCATAAGGAGGTTCAAGGAGATGGAAAGAAGGGTCAAAAGCCAGGGGAGGGATCTCAGGGATCTCTCCCTGGAGGAGATGGACCGAATCTGGGATCAGATAAAGGAAGGTGAGGGATGAGGGCGAGGTTATATGAGCTAGGAGAGGGGAAGAGGCTAGGCGAGATAACCGGGGCCCAGCTCAAACTCCTCAGATCGCTCCTCCAAGAGGAGGAGGCGACCGAGTATTACGTCGACGACCAGACGATCACCTACATGAAGGAGGAGATATACGGCTGCTGCTACAGGGCGTTCAGGGAGGGGGAGCTCCCTGAGATGACGTTGAGGGGCCTCAGAGGGGAGCTGGGCATAGACGAGGAGAGGGCCGAGCAGATAGAGAACCTCGTCGAAAGCGGTGAGATAGCCGACGACCCCGAGAGGGTCTCGCTCGTATCCGAGAACCTAGAGGAAGCGATCGGTCTGGTCGAGCTGCTGGAACAGCTCGTCTCGGAGAGGGGAGAGGTCAACCTGGCCTACGAGGTCGTCGAGGAGGGAAAGCCGTTCCTCATCGCCGGCAGGGTGGTGAACGAGGAGGGGGAGCCGCTCGTGGGCGTGAGGGTATCGGCCTTCGACAGGGATGTGCTGGTCGACGATTTCCTCGGCTACGCCTTCACCGATGAGGAGGGGAGGTTCGAGATAAGGTATGCCGAGTCCGATTTCAAATCGACGCCGCTTGAGAAGAAGCCGGATCTGAGGCTCACCTTCGAGGTGTGGAACGGGGAGGAGTTCGAAAGGGTTGGGGAGCTGAATTTGGAAAGGGAACCGGAGGCAGAGGAGGATCTAGGGGAGATCCGGCTGAGGAGGTGAGGGGATGGCAAGGGTTCTCCTTCTCATCCTTCTCGCTGTGGTGGCGATTCGATCGGAGGCGGCGGTGAAGAGGATCGAGGCCGTCGAGATCGATCGGCCTCCGAGGATAGACGGCGTTTTGGATGACGAGTGTTGGAAGAAGGCGGCCAAGGTCGACGATTTCATCCAGGAGGAACCGGAGAAAGGCGCCCCTCCCACCGAAAGGACGGTCGTCTACCTGGCCTTCGACAGGAGGAACTTATACATCGCCTTCGAATGCTTCACCTCGAACGCCGAAAAGCTCCAAGCCTCCGCGACCAGGCATGACGATGAGTTTTTCAACGACGATCACGTCGAGGTGATGATCGACACCTTCCGGGATAAGCGGAACGCCTACATCTTCTCGGTCAATCTGCTGTCGACCAAGGCGGAGTGGAGGTATGCGGGCGGCAGGAGGGAGAGGTTCGGCGGCAAGAGCTGGGATTGCGAGTGGCACGCCAGGGCTAAGAAATATGACGACAGGTGGGTGGCGGAGATAGCGATACCGTTTTCCGAGCTGAGGTTCAGGAAGGAGAAAAGCGCCGTCTGGGGGATAAACTTCCTGAGGAACGACGAGCAACACGAGGAGGAGGACATCTGGTCGCTCCCCGGGGAGAGCTCACACGACCCGGCCTATTACGGCGAGCTTGTTGGGCTTCCGACCGAGAAGCTCGTGACCATAAGGCCGCTTGAGTTTAAGCCTTATCTTACGGCCAACCGCAGGATCGAGGAGGGGAGGTTGGGCGCCGACGTCGGCCTCGACGTCAGGGTCCCCCTTCCGAGCGTGACGATCGACGTGACGCTCAACCCCGATTACGCCCAGATAGAGGCCGACCCCGAGAGGATAAACCTATCGGACATACCGATCCGCTTCCCCGAAAAACGGCCCTTCTTCATGGAGGGGGAGGAGCTTTTCAGGACGCCCCTCGACGTCTTTTACACCCGGAAGATCGTCCAGCCCCTTTTGGGTGTCAAGGCCGTGGGCAAGCTGGGGGGATACAGCTTCGCCGTCTTCGACACGCTGACGGAGGAGATGGAGGAGGAGCCGTCCGCGAACTTCCTCGTGATGAGGCTCACGAGGGACGTGGGAGAAAGATCGACGATCGGCCTGCTGGCCGTCGACAAGGAGGATAAGGAGGGCGGCAACAGGGTAGGGGGGATAGACTTCAACCTGAAGCTCCCGCTCGATACCGGCCTCATCGGCCTTTCCGGCCAGATGGCCTTCAGCCACACCTCCAGGGAATCCGAGAAGAGCGATCTGGGGTTCACCGTCCGCGGCGGATGGGAGAGGGAGCCGTTCGGCGCCCACGTCTCTTATCAACGCATAGGGGAGGATTTCACCGCAGAGGCCGGTTTCCTGCCGGACGTGTTCATCGGGCGGGAGGGGTGGTCGGTCGGCTTTGGGTTCCACAAACCGCTGAAAAGCAGGGTGCTCAGAAGGATAGGGTTCGGCGGGGAATACAGGAGAGGCCGCACGCTTGAGGGCGTCAAGACGTATGACGGTTGGGATGTGGGGATGGGGATCGGCCTGTGGGACACGTTCACCAGGGTTGGGTTCACGAAGGAGTTCAGGACCGATCCGAAGGACGTGGAGATCGGATACAACGACTGGTCGGTGGGAGGGTTCGCCGGCTGGTTCCCGCCCAAATACCTCTTGCTGATGAGCGAGTTCAGGGTGGGGACGCGCGATGAGAAGGGGATCGTCTTCCTGACCCCTACGCTAATCCTGAGGCCCCGTCAAACCACCTCGCTTATGATCGAAACGCAGCTGCTGTGGCGGGAGGCGGGGGCGGATCAGAGGATAATCAGGGCGGTCCGCGAGCACAGGGTCCCCCCCGAGATGCGTGCGCGG
>QNBQ01000230.1 GCA_003645735.1 Candidatus Poribacteria bacterium | reverse complement strand
TCTTCGTCTCGCCCGACAAACAGCTCTTTTACTGCTTCGGATGCGGGGTGGGCGGAACGGTCATCCACTTCGTGATGCGATATGAGGGGATAAGCTTCTCCGAGGCCCTAAAGAAACTCGCCCACCGCGCCGGCATCCCCCTCCCCGGAGCGGGCGAGAGGGAGGAGACGTTCCCGCGGGACAGGTTGAGGAGGGCTTTGGGGTTCGCCCTGAGCTTCTATCAGAAGATGCTCTTCAAGCCGGAGGGGAGGGCCGCCCTGCAATACCTGAGGGAGAGGGGGCTTGAGATCGAGACGGTAAAAACCTTTAAACTGGGATACGCCCCGGAGGGATGGCGGAACCTGGTCGAGGCGGCCTCCAAAGCGGGAATAGATCCGGAGGATCTGATCCGGGCGGGCGTGGCGGCCAAAAGCCGGGACGGATCGTCCGTCTACGATTACCTCAGGAACAGGATCGTCTTCCCGATCTTCAACCTCCAGGGCGAGGTCGTGGGGTTCAGCGGAAGGTCTTTGGACGGGTCGGAGCCGAAATACATCAACACGCCCGAAACGGAGCTTTTCCACAAGGGCAAGCTGCTTTACAACCTCCACCTCGCCAAGGACGAGATAAGGAAGAGCGGCAGGGCCGTGCTGGTCGAGGGATACATGGACGCGATACTCCCCTATCAGCACGGGGTGAGGAACGTCGTCGCATCGGCCGGAACCTCCCTGACCGAGGATCAGGCCAATCTGCTCAAGAGGTTCGCGCGGGAGGTTGTGATAGTTTACGACGGGGATGAGGCCGGGCTGAACGCCGCCTCGCGAGGGCTGGGCGTCCTGCTGAGGGAGGGGCTGAGGGTGAAGGTGGCCGCCGTGCCCGAAGGGATCGATCCGGACGAGCTGGTCAGGGAGAGGGGGGCGGAGGGGTTGCTCAGGATCGTCGATTCGGCGGACAACCTCGTCGATTTCCACCTCAAGCTCATCTCCCGGAAAGGAAACCTCCGAAGCGTGGATCTGAAGCTGGAGGCCGTCAAGGGGCTGTTGGAGCTGCTGGCCAACGTCCAAAGCCAGGTCGAGCTGGGCGAATACGTGAGGAGGATAGCGATGGAGCTGGATTTGCCCGAAGGGGCGATCAGGGCCGAGCTGAGGAGGATGGGGGTCAAGCTTTACACGGGGAGGCTGGTCGAGAGATCGAGGCGGCCCAAAGCGAGGATCTCGCCCAGGGAGAGGATCGAGAGGCACCTGGTCAGGATGCTCCTCTTCGCGCCCGATAGGGTTCCCAAGGTGAGAGGGAGGATCAGCCCGGAGGATCTCTCCGACCCGATCTGTTCGAGGATAGTTCGGCTGATGTGGGACGAATACGATGCGAAGGGCGAGGTGGACGTGGAGTCGCTCATCGATATCTGTCCGGACGATGAGCTGAGGGGGAAAATGGCCGAGATGGCCCTGGAGGCGTCGGAGAGGTTCGAGGGGAGGAGATTTGACGTGGACGAGGAGATAGAGGGGTGTTTGAGGAGGCTCAGGGATTTCAAGCTGAGGAGCTTGGAAAACTCAATTAAGCTTCAGCCACAGGAGGACGACATCGCCCTTTTGAAACAGCTGATGGAACTCCTACCTTTGAGGAAGGGGTCGAGACATGGATAAGAGCCGATTAGAGGAGGAACTGATAGCGCTCGGCAGGGAGAAGGGTTATCTGACCTGTTCCGAGATAACCCGCGCCCTGCCGGATGAGATCGTCTCGGCGGATGATATAACCGACCTCATCCTCACCCTTGAGAGGTTTAACATCGAGATATTGGACGATATACCCGGGGAGATCGATCTGGAGGATATCGAGGGGGTTTTGGAGTCGGAGGAGGAAGAAGGGGAGGAGGTGGAGCTGGACGATCCGGCCAGGATCTACCTGCGCGAGATAGCGCATATCCCCCTCCTGACGCAGGAGGAGGAGGTCGAGCTTTCCAGGAGGATGGAGGAGGGGGAGAGGATAATCCAGAGGGCTGTTTTCCAGACGTCCATAGCGGTCGTCCGCTTCAGGCTGATGCTGCTTCAAGCGCTGAGGGGCGAAAGGAGGCCGTCGGATGTGCTGGCCTTCCCGGTGAAGGGGAACAAGTGGGAGAAGGAGAGGAGGCTGAAGAAGATAGCCCAGAGGTTGCTGGCCCTGTTGGACTCAGAGGACGGGGCGAGGATCAGAAGGACGTTGAACAAAATCTGGATAAAGAGGGACGCGCTGAGGGAGATAACGGAGGAGGTTAAAAAGCTGGCAGGGCGGATTGAGGGGCTGAAGGCGGAGATCAGGGGGATCGAGGATGAACTCGGGATGAGGGCGGGCGAGGCGCTCGAGCTTTTGAGGAGGCACGTGTGGAAGGGCGAGGAGATGCCCCGAGAGACGCTGGAGAGGTGCGAGAGGCTCGTAAGCCTGTTGAGGGAGAGGGAGAAGTTAGAGGGGATCATAGGGGTAGATTCGGATCGGCTCGAACAGCTCCTGGACGAGATAAGAAGGGGGGAGGAGATAGCTCAGGAGGCGAAGAACAAGCTGGTGGAGTCGAACCTGAGGCTGGTGGTGAGCGTGGCCAGGAGATATGTCAGCAAAGCCCACGGGCTGACCTTCCTCGATCTGATCCAGGAGGGGAATATCGGCTTGATGAGAGCGGTCGAGAAGTTCGAATACAGAAAGGGTTATAAGTTCAGCACATACGCCACCTGGTGGATAAGGCAGGCGATATCCAGGGCGATAGCCGATCAGTCCAGAACCATCAGGATACCCGTCCACCTGATCGAGGCGATAAACAGGATAGCGAAGGTCACTAGAAAGCTGGTTCAGGAGCTCGGCAGAGATCCCACCCCCGAGGAGATAGCCAAGGCGGTCAGGATGCCGGTCGATAAGGTCAACCAAATCCTGAACGTCGCTCAGGACCCTATCTCCCTCGACACGCCCATAGGGGACGATGAGGAATCGTGCGTTGCCGATCTCATAGAGGATCGAACATCGCCTTCCCCTCTGAGGGACACCATATCGAAGATGTTGCGCGAGCAGATAAAGGAAGCTCTGAAGGAGCTGACCCCTCGGGAGAGGATGGTCATCTCCCTGCGGTTCGGCCTGGAGGATGGGCGCCCCCGAACGCTTGAGGAGGTGGGGGCGATGTTCAAGGTGACGCGCGAAAGGATCCGTCAGATAGAGACAAAAGCCCTGAACAAGCTACGCCATCCGAAAAGCAGCAGGCTGCTCAGGGAGTTTCTCGACTGACCCTTACTCGACCACCTCGAACCCGCCCACAAGCGTATAGCTGACGGCGTAATGATAAAGCTTCGCCGTTACCTGCATGATACTGGGCGGTGTGTAATGCTTCCCCCCGCGCGACCAGGTCCTGTTGTTCGCCTCCACGCTCTCCCACAGCGTTATCCAAGCGTAATCGACCTTGGCCCTCGCCACGCCGGGGAGGTCGCCCTTATAGCCCCGCAGAAGCTCGGCGTCTAAGCATCCCGGCAACGCCTTTATGGCCGGCAGAAACTCCTTCAACATGAACTCCTCGAACTCCTCCCTGTCCACGTTCGGTTTCAGCTCGATCGTATGTATCGCCCTGAACTTCGGCATCTTCCACCTCCCAAGGCTTGATCTTTACCTCCTGTATTTCATGGCTTCCCTAAGCCTTCTCTCCTCTTCCTCCCTCTTTATGAGCTCACGCTTGTCGATCTTCGATCTGCCCCGGGCCAGGGCCAGCTCGACCTTCGCCCACCCCCTGTCGTTGAAATAGATCCTCAGGGGGATCAACGTGTAGCCGGGGCGGCTGCTCAGCCCCATCAGCCGTTTTATCTCCCTTTTGTGCATCAACAGCCTGCGGGGACGCTTGGGGTCGTGGTTCATGAAGCTGCCCGCCTCATATGGGGCGATGTGCACGTCGTAGAGGAAAAGCTCCCCGTCCACCACCTTGGCATACCCTCCCTGCAGGCTCACCTTCCCCGCCCTGAGCGATTTGACCTCCGTCCCCTTAAGCTCTATCCCCGCCTCATACGTCTCGATGATCTCGTAATCCCTCTTCGCCCTCCGGTTAACCGCCACGTTCCTCATCCGGATCACCCCTCAAGCGCGATCAGCGATCTGGGGGGCATAACTATCTCAAGCCCGCCCTCTATGGGCTTGAGCTTAAACCCCTCATCGCTTGGCAGGGCGAGCCCCGGCCCCAATCCGATTGCTCTTCCACCTGCGAGCTTGACCGTCGCCGGCTCGTCGTTGAAGTTCTCGACGATCACCCTGTCGCCTATCAAGTAGAGCGAGACGCGCGTTGGGGCGTCGAAGCTCAGCTCCCACGGCGACAGCATCCCTTCCCTTATCCTCCTCAGCTCGTCGCGGCTCAGGCTCAACAGCGATCCCGGAAGCGAGCCTTACGTCTTCGACTTCGTCGGCATGCTCGGGCTGCCGCTAGTCCCGACCTCGCGGATCG
>QNBQ01000229.1 GCA_003645735.1 Candidatus Poribacteria bacterium | reverse complement strand
GGGATCGCTCTGGGCTGGGCCGCTTATTGGCTCTTCAACAGGAGGAGCCTGCAAGAGGCCGAAAGACGCGCCCGTCGGATAATGGATGAGGCGCTTCAAAGCGCCGAGAACATAAAAAGGGAGATGATCCTCCAGGCGAGGGAGGAGATCTATAAGAGGCAGATCGAGCTCGAAAACGAGCTGAAGGAGAGGAGGGAGGAGATACAGAGGCTGCGGGAGAGGCTGGCCGCCAAGGAGCGGCAGCTGGAGGAGAGGGAGAGGAAGCTGATCGAGCACGCCAGGAAGCTGGGCGAAAAGAGCAAGTGGCTGAGGGAGAGGGAGAAGAGGGTGCAGAGGATGGAGGAGGAGCAGAGGAGGCTGCTTTCGGAGATATCGAACCTCTCCCCCGAGGAGGCGAAAGAGCTGTTGATGGAGAGGATGGTGGAGGAGGCGAAGAGGGAGGCGATGGAGACGATCAGGCGGATAGAGGAGGAGGCGCGCCAGACGGCCGAAAGAAGGGCCAAGGAGATCCTCTGCTACGCCATGGAGAGGTTCGCCGCCGATCACGTGGCCGAGGCCGCTATAACGACCGTTCCCCTCCCGAACGAGGAGCTCAAGGGGAGGATAATAGGAAGGCAGGGGAGGAACATACAGGCCTTCGAGGCGGCCACGGGCGTCGAGCTGATCGTGGACGATACGCCGGACGCGATCATCATCTCGGCCTTCGACCCCATAAGGCGCGAGGTGGCCAGGATCGCCCTCGAAAAGCTCATAGCCGACGGCAGGATACACCCCAGCAGGATAGAGCAGGTCGTCCAGAGGGCCAAAGCGGAGGTCGAGAACATCATCAGGGAGGAAGGGGAGAGGGCGGCGATGGAGATAGGGGTTCACGAGCTGCACCCGGAGCTGATAAGGCTTCTGGGCAGGCTGAAGTTCAGGACGAGCTACGGCCAGAACGTGCTGCAACACTCCAAGGAGGTGGCATCGCTCGCGGGCGTCATAGCCGCCGAGCTGGGCGAGAACGAGCGGCTGGCCAGGAGGGCCGGGCTTATACACGACATCGGCAAGGCGGTCGATAGAGAGATGGAAGGGACGCACGCCCAGATAAGCGCCTCGCTGGCCCGCAGATACGGCGAGCCGCCTGAGGTGGTCCACGCCGTCGAGGCGCACCACGACGAGATACCGCCCAGGACGCTGCTGGCGGTGATCATCCAGATAGCCGATAAGCTGTCGGCGGCCAGGCCGGGGGCGAGGCGGGACTCGCTTGAGGCATACGTCAGAAGGCTCGAAAAGCTCGAAAGGATCGCCGAGTCGTTCTACGGCGTCGAGAAATGCTACGCCATCCAGGCCGGAAGGGAGATAAGGGTCATCGTCCAGGAGGATAAGGTCAGCGACGAGGAGACCTGGGAGCTTGCCAGGAAGATAGCCCAGAAGATAAAATCGGAGATAGAGTTCCCCGGCCAGATACAGGTGACCGTCATAAGGGAGACCAGAGCGGTGGAGTTCGCCAGATGAAGGTTCTGTTCATCGGCGATGTGGTCGGCAGGCCCGGCAGAAGGGCGGTCAGGGAGATATTGTCGAGGATCAAGGAGGGATATGACCTCATAATCGCCAACGGCGAAAACTCGGCGGGCGGCCTCGGGATAACCCCCAAGGTCGCCGATGAGCTCTTCTCATACGGGGTGAACATCATCACGACCGGCAACCACGTCTGGAAGGAGAAGGAGATCTACGACTACCTAGACAAGGAGCCGCGTATCCTCCGCCCGGCCAACTACCCCGAGGGGACGCCCGGGAGGGGATGGGGGATATATGAGCTGGATTCGGGCGTCAAGCTCTGCGTCGTCAACCTGATGGGCCGGGTCTTCATGGCGCCGCTCGAAAACCCGTTCAGGACGATCGACGCCATACTGGAGAGGGTGAGCGGGGAGGTTAAGATCGTGATCGTCGACTTCCACGCCGAGGCCACCTCCGAGAAGGTCGCGATGGGATGGTATCTTGACGGGAGGGTTTCGGCGGTGATCGGGACTCATACCCACGTCCAGACCGCCGACGAGAGGGTTCTGCCCAACGGCACCGCATACATAACGGACGCCGGGATGACGGGCCCCTTCGATTCGATCATCGGGATGAAGAAAGACGCTGTGATCCGCAGATATCTCACCATGCTCCCCGTCAGGTTCGAGGTCGCCAAAGGGGACGTGATGCTGTGCGGGGTTGAAATAGAGATCGACGATGAAACCGGCAAGGCGCTGAGCATAAAACGTGTGAGGGTTCCGCTGGATGAGGTTGATCTACACGGTCAGCCAGCTGACCAAGGCGCTTAAGGAGATCATCACCTCCATAGGCGAGGTGTGGGTCGAGGGGGAGGTGTCCAACTTCCGCCAGCCATATACCGGCCATGTCTACTTCACCCTGAAGGACGAGGGCAGCCAGATCCAGTGCGTGATCTTCAAGCCCCTCTCCCTCAAGATGTCCTTCCTGCCGAAGGACGGGATGAAGGTGCTGGTGCACGGCAAGCTGACCGTCTACGAGAAGGGCGGGTATTACGAGATCAGGGTGGACAGGGTGATCCCCTATGGGCTGGGCGAGCTTCAGATGGCGCTTGAGGCGTTGAAGAGGAAGCTTGCGGCGGAGGGGCTTTTCGACGCGGCACACAAAAAACCCCTTCCCAAGTTCCCGAGGAAGATCGGCGTCGTCACGTCGGCCACCGGCGCGGCGATCAGGGACATCATAAGGGTCATAAGCCGCAGATTCCCACACGTCCACATACTGCTGCATCCCGTGACCGTCCAGGGGGAGAACGCCGCCAAGGAGATCGCCGAGGCGATCGACACGCTCAACCGGATAGGGGACATCGACCTATTGATCGTGGGCAGGGGAGGCGGGTCGATCGAGGATCTTTGGGCGTTCAACGAGGAGATAGTCGCCAGGAGCATCTTCAGGTCGAGGATACCGGTCATATCGGCGGTGGGCCATGAGATAGATTACACGATAGCCGATCTGGTGGCCGACGTCAGGGCGCCCACCCCTTCGGCGGCGGCCGAGATCGCCGTCCCGAACGCCGAATCGCTCAAGGAGCAGATAAACCACCTGACCGCCAGGCTGATCCGGACGATGAGGATGAGGCTGGAGGTCGAAAAGGAGAGGCTCGAAAAGCTGGCGGCGAAGGTCTCGCCCGAGAGGGGGCTCGACATGGTCAGGGAGATGCAGCAGAGGGTCGACGTCTGTTACATGAGGCTGACCGATCTGATGAGGGTGAGGGTCGAGAGGGAGAAGGGGAGGGTGAACGGCCTGACGCTGAGGTTAAGGGGCGTCTCGCCGCTGAGGGCCATACGGGAGAGGTGGGCGGAGCTGAACGAGCTTGCGGGCAGGTTGAGATCGGCGGCCTCGGCGATCATATCGCTCAGGAGGGCGGAGCTTCAGAAGCTGGCCGCCCGCCTGGACGCCCTCAGCCCCCTGGCCGTGCTGAAGAGAGGATACGCCCTCTGCACCGACCTGAAGGGGAGGCCCGTGACCCGGCCCGACCAGGTCGAGGTCGGGGATGAGGTCCTCGTCAGGTTTCATGAGGGCGGGCTGAGATGTCTGGTGACGGGGAAAAGCGATGGAGGAGAGGATAACGTTTGAGGAGGCTCTCAAGAGGCTTGAAGAGATAGTCGAGGCGCTGGAGTCGGAGGAGCTGCCGCTTGAAAAGGCGCTCGAGATGTTCGAGGAGGGGATCAGGATGTCCAGGATCTGCTCGGAGATATTGAGGAAGGCGGAGCTCAAGGTGGAGGAGCTGGTCAAGGAGAGCGACGGAACGATCAGGTTCGTCCCGTTTCGACCCTTCGAGGAGGAGGAGTGATGCGCCCGGAGCGGCTCGCCTGGTTTCTGAAGGAGCTGGACAAGAGGAAAAGGATCGTTTACGAATACCTGCTTTCGGGCCGATACAGGTTCACGCCTCAGCACATCCAGGACTCGGTATACAGCTACATGCGGAAGGGGGGCAAATCCCTGAGGCCGGCCGTCCTGCTGTTCTCCTGCGGGGCTGTGGGAGGCGATGAGGAGAGGGCGGTACCTGCCGCGGCGGCCATCGAGGTGTTCCACACCTGGACGCTGGTTCACGACGACATAATCGATAGGGACAAGACGAGGAGGGGAGGGCCTACGGTTCACGAGGAGTTCAGGAGGAGGGCGATAGAGGAGATGGGGTATTCCACCGCCGAGGCCAAACATTACGGGATGTCGGTCGCGATGTTGGCGGGCGACATGCAGCAGGGGTGGGCGGTCAGCATACTGGCCGATATGGCCCTGGTGCACGGGATCGACCCGATGCTGGCCCTCTACCTCATAAGGGACTCGGAGATGAGGGTTTTGAGCCTGCTCATAGACGGGGAGCTGAGGGACATCCAATACTCGAAGATGCCGATAGAATCGCTCACCGAGACCGATATCCTCGACATGCTC